>JAFAZZ010000083.1 GCA_019239375.1 Solirubrobacterales bacterium
CGTCGATCGCGGCGATCGACGAGGGAGTCCCGGCGCCAGTCCTGACCACGGCACTGCAGTCGCGGTTTGCCTCGCGGGGGCTGGACAACTACGCCAACCGAGTCTTGTCCGCCATGCGCTACGGGTTCGGTGGGCACCGGGAGAAGCCGACAAGCTGACCGTGACCGGGAACATCGAGCGCGAGAAGCAGCGCGCCGCCGAGGCGGCCGCGGAGTTCGTCGAGGACGGCATGACCGTGGGGCTGGGGACAGGCTCCACAGCCGCGTATCTGCTGCCGCCCCTCGCTGCGCGTAAGCTCGACATTCGCTGCGTGGCAACCTCGCCCTCCACCTCCCAGGCGGCGCGGGCGCTTGGGATCACCGTGGTCTCGTTCGCGGGACTCGAGGCGCCGGCGCGCCTCGACATGACGATCGACGGCGCGGACGAGGTCGATCCGTCAGGGTGGCTGGTGAAGGGAGGCGGCGGCGCGCACACCCGAGAGAAAGCGGTGGCCGCGGCAAGCGACCGCTTCATCGTGATCGTCTCGGCCAACAAGCTGGTCGACAAGCTCACTCCCCCCATCCCGCTCGAGCTGGCCGAGTTCGGACTGGCGGGCACCCTCGCGCGGCTGGGCTCGGTTCGACTCCGCGGCGTCACCCACAGCCCGGACGGCGGCGTGATCGCCGATTACACGGGGTCGTTCGAGGACACGAAGGCCCTGGCGGCGTGGCTTTCGGGGATGCCCGGCGTAGTCGAGCATGGGCTGTTCCCCCCGTCGATGGTCTCCGACGTGCTGGTCGGGCGCGGCGACGAGGTGGAGCGCATCACGATCTCGGGTGGAGCCGCCGGCACCGGCGCGTCCATGTAAAACGTCGCAAAGCTCCCCGCCCGCGTCGCCTCCCGGCACATAAGCATCCGGTGCATGCATATGTGCGCAAAGTGAGTCGTGCCGCGGGAGTTTGCGGCGTTTTACATGGTGGGTGGTTCGCGCCGCGAGGGCCGGGGGCGCGGTGGCTCCGGGGGGCGAGGCGGTGGCGCCGCGGGTCAGGCCCGGTGGTCGGTGGCGCGGCGGGTCGGGCCCCGGTGGTCGGTGGCGCCGCGGGTCAGGCCCCGGTGGTCGGTGGCGCGGCGGGTCGGGCCCCGGTGGTCGGTAGCGCGGCGAGGTCGCTGGCTGGGCGCCGCGGGGTCAGTCGCGCGGCGGGTCCGGGGCGCGGCGGCTCGAGAGGCGGGACGGCGGCGCGGCGGGGGTAGCGGCCGCGTCAGGCGACGCTACTCGTCGTCGTCCTCGTCATCCTCGTCGTCGTCGCCGCCGCCGCTGCGCAACAGCTTGTAGGTAGCCCCCGCCGCGGCCGCGCCGGCGAACACGGCGGCGGCCATGGCGCGGCCGCGGCCAGGCTGGCCGCCGGTGACGCGTTCGACCACGGTTGTGCCGATGGTCCGAAGTGCCATGCCCTTCATCGGCCGCGCGCCGTCCGTTCCATCATGCGCTGAATGCGGTCGAGCATCTGTCCGCTCGGATACCAGGTCTCGTCGACCTTGTCGATCAGCATGTCCGTGTACTGCGCGACCTGCTCCGGCGTGGCGAGCGCGAGCTCGATCCGATCCATCAGTTGGTGGCTCGGGTACTTGTCGTTGCGCACGCGGTGCATCAGGACATCGAAGTAATGCTCTTGAATCGTTGCCACGTCTGCCTCCTTCCTCGTCGCTTACATCAGGTTCCCTAGCGGACCCAGGTTCAGGTTCAGGTCCTCGTCCTCGAGGCCGAAGGCGCGCTTGAGCTCCTCCATGCGCTCGGACAGCGCCATGAACGTGCGCCCCAGGCGCTCGACCTCCTCGTCGTTCAGGGTTCCGCTCTCGATGCGGCGCAGCGCCTGACGCTCCATGAGCTGGCGCAGCAGCTCGATCAGAGTGAGAACGAGCTGGGCAAGACCCCTTTCGAGGTCCTCCGGGTCGGCGTTCAGGCGGCGCGGCAGGGCGGCCTCGAGCCGATCGAGCGCGCCCGCGGTCTCGCCGAACAGATCAAGCTCCTGGTCGGAGCGATCGTTCATCTCGGCGTTCCCTCGGCGAAGCTGTAGGGCGGCCACGGTCCGGTGCACACGAGCTCCACGTCATCCAGGCGATGATCGAGCTGTGCGACCAGCGCCACGAACTCGCTCACGCGCGCGCGATCAACCAGGTAGGAGTCGAGTACGGGAAGATCGGGCCGTGGGGCGAGCGCGCGCCGGCTCGACCGAGCGACCGCGGTGAGCGGGTCGAGCTCGCTCGCCACGCGGCGCGCGTTCTGCCGCAGCTCGAGGCGATCGCGCAGATAGGAGGTGCCGGACTTCCGTCCGCGATCCGTAACGCGCTCGCGGTCGCGCCAGCTCGCGCGCAGCCCGATCTCGACCGCGCCCCGAACGCGATCGAGCTGAGCCAGCAGATCCTTACGCCGCCGGCGCAGCAGCTCCCGCACCGCCGCCTCGTCATCGAGCACGCTGCCGAACTGCACCGGGAGCACGGCGCCGCCGTCCATCACTCGGCGGACCGCTCGCTCGTACGCGAGCATCGCGTTCGTGGTCGGATCAGGAGCGCGTCCCCGGTGATCGCTGACGATGGCCAGCAGCGAGGCCTCCGGAACGCCCCGGAGCGGCTGCTCGTCCACGCCCACGCCCGCGACCTCGGGGCCGTCGCCGGCTTCGACGATGCCGTAGAGGAGCAGGCTCATTTTTCCGCCAGCTTGACTGTCGCCGCCACGAGCAGGGCGATGTCGACGTCGATGAGGTCGATGTCGGCGACGGCGAGCGTGACGTGGCCCTGGACCACGACGCCCCCGCTCAACACGCGATCGATGAGGTCCACCAGCGTGACGGGTTGCGAGCGCGCCGGACGCGCCGATGTCGAGGCGTACAGGGTTTCCGGCGGGCTTACCATGCCGCCCCGATCGTCCCGGGGACGAAGTTGTACGCCGGCCAGGGACCGGTGGGCACGATCTCGATGCCTGCGGGTCCGAAATCGTCTTGGAGCGCTCGCACCTCATCGTGGAACGCCGCAGCGTCGGCTTCGGCTAGGAGATAGACGCCGTTGAGGATCATGTCGCCGCGGTGGCCGCTGGCCTCGCGGCGCTGCAGCGGAATCACCTGCGCGTCGCTGGCCACCGCGCTCAGCCGCTCGTGCACGCGTGCCGCCGCGTCCTCGGCCAGCTCGATGGCTCGCTGGCGTCGCTCCTGCTCGGTTCGCTTGCGCTCCATGTACGCCGTACCAGGTGCATCGCCCGCCCCGGTGTCTACGTTGTGGATCCCTCCGCCGGCGCGGGCGATATCCGTGAACACTTTCACGCCCCACTCGGCCTTGCCATCGAGACGATCGAGGGCGTCCTGGAGCGCGGCGGCTTCGCGGCTGAGCATCTCGCGGATGCCGCCCTCGGTGCGGTAAACCGTGCACATCCGCATGGGGATCACGGTCACCTGCTCGCGTATCCGCTCGAGCAAGCCTTCGTGCGCGCGAGCGGTCTCCTCCACCCAGGCCATGTCGGCGAGGTGTTCGCGCAACCGCGCCTCGTCGAAGTCCTCGAGCGGGACCTGGCTCGAGACGGCCGCCAGCGCGCCCTCCCTCAAGATCGTGAGATTCCACCCCGGGTCGACCCCGGGCAGCGATCCGCTGAGCATCGTGTCGCCGCCGACCACGCCGTACACGTACCACGCCGTTTCCCGGGAGCGCCGGCCGGCCGGCGGGGCCGGGGGGGACTGCCGCGCCGAGGAGGACTGCGGGGCCGGGGGGGACTGCGGGGTCGAGGAGGACTGCGGGACCGGGGGGGACTGCTCCTCCCGCGGAGGAGCAGCGGCCTGCCCGCGCCGGCGGACGGGTCGCTTCTCGCGAGCGCGTCCGGTGGGCCGCGGCTCGTCACGCTGGGTGGCCGGCAGCTGCTCGTGCAGCCGCTCGAGCATCGAATCGGCCAGGGCGTCGGTCAGCGCAGCCCGAATGCGCGCGCGCGCCTCGGTGCGCGCTTCGGCCAGGAGGTCCGCAGCATCGGCGGCGGCGAGGTCGTCGAGCGCCGCGCGCAGCCGCTCGAGCGAGTCATCGCTTCTGGGCATCCCCGCCTCGCGAGCCGGTCGCGCGCCTCGCGCTCGACGGCCTGCTCGCGCGCTTGGTCTCACGCTTTCCGGTCTCACCCCGTCCGGTCTCACCCTGTCCGGCCTCGCCGTCGCCGCTCCCGAGCAGCCGCTCTAGCCGCTCGACTCGGGCGGCGAGGTCACCGTCCTCTGGCTCGCGCTCTATCTCGGCGCGAAACTCGACCTTCTCCTCCCGCGGAGTGGTGAGCGTCGGGTCAGACTCCCACCAGTTGATCCCCATCTCCTTTGCCCGGTCGACCGACGCGACCAGAAGCCGGATCTTGATCGTGATCAGCTCGATGTCGAGCAGGTTGATCTGAATGTCGCCGGCGATCACGATGCCCTTGTCGAGCACGCGCTCGAGGATGTCGGCCAGGTTCGAGGGCACCTCCCGCGGGTGCAGCTCCCCAGGTCCGTAGGGTTCGGGGCCCCGCCGGGTGGTGCCGGCGAGCGGGCCCCGTCCGGCAGTGCCGGCGAGGCGTCCGGCGTCGGGGTCAAGAGCCATAGTTAGTCCTCGTCGGCCTGGTTTCGGTAGTAGCGGCGCCGGCGCTTGTACGCCTTCAGCTCGCCCTGGTCGTCGAGCGTCACTTCGTAGGTGCCGAGCACATCGGTCGAGCTCGGAATTCGGGAGAGCTCGACTACCTGCACGGTGACCTTCCAGCCCTCGCCGTCATCGGGCTCCACGCCCAGCACGGCATCGACCGGATGGCCGAGCAGCCCGGGCAGCTCACTGCGAACGTGCTCAATCGCCTCCCGGCCGGACAGCCGGCCACGGGAGTTCCGTCCTGAGCCGTTCTGACTGCGCTTGGAACGCTGCTCAGCCATCGTCGGTCTCCTCATCCGCCAGGGGCGCATCGCCCGCCTGGCTTATCGCCAGCCTCTCGAGCAATGCATCCTCCCTCACCTGGCGCTCGTCGTTATCGATTAGTCCGTCTTCGAAATCGAGCTCGAGCTGCAACATCTCGCGGCGGATGTTGTCCTCGTCATAGAGCTCGCGCTCCATCTCCTCCATCACCTGTTCCGCGATCCACGCGACTCCGCGAACGGGGGCAAGTGGAAGCGTGAGCAACCCGGTGAACATTCCCATCTACACCCTCTGCGCCAACTCGACGAACGAGTGAGGCGGGAGCGGCCCCACGTACTTGAAGCGGATCCGTCCGCCGTAGTCGGCGGCGACTTCCTCGAGGCGCTCGTCGAACGCGGGCAGGCGCTCGCGCTCGACCAGGAACGAGGCCTGAACGGCGACGCGTTCGTGACCCGGCTCGCTCACTTCAACGGCGAGCGCGGCGGAGGCCAGCGCATCGACGATTGCTTGGGCGTCCTGCTCGCGATGCCGCTGGACGGCCGCAGCCACCAGCTCGCCCAGACGGATGCGGCTGTAGTAGGTCGCAGCATCCGACTCGCCCCGGACCGCCTCCCGCAGCGAGGCGATCTGCGGATGTTCGTCCACCACCTCGCGCATAAGCAAATTCTCCGCGTACACCCCGCGGATCCTGATCTCCACCTTGCCCGCGAACTCGGCCAGCTGGGCGCGGAGCTCGGGACCGTGCTCGTCGAGGAGGCGGCTGCGGACCTCCTGCTGGTCCGACATCACGACACCAAGGCGCATCGGCAGGACAGTTCCACGTGCCAGCGCGCGTTCGAGGACGTCGGCATGGAGGAGGATCTCGTCGCGGCCGAGGCGGACGTTGCCCGAGGCGACCTCGCTCACCAGCGCGGCGGCATCCTCGCCGGCCACAACGCGGAGCGGGGCCCCGCCGATGCCGCGCCCGCGCGGTTTCGTGGTGCCAGCTTCAACGATCCCGTAGACGTATTGCGCCACGCTCGATCATTGCCTCCGCGGTCAGCTGCGGCCGCGGCTCGAGCTGCGCGAGCGCGAGCGGGAGCGTGATCCGGAGCCGGAGCGCGAGCTCGAGCGACGCGATGAGCCGCCGTCCTCGCTCTCCTCGCCCTCGTCACCGCTCTCCTCGCCCTCGTCACCGGAGCCGAACAGCGATTCCTTGGCGCCCTCGAGAACCCCCTTAGTCTTGCTCGAGGCTCCGCCTTCGGTCATGTCCTCGATCAGCTGAGGGAGGCCCTCGCCTTCTGAGGAGCCGATGTCGAGGCGGTTCACGGCCTCGGCGAAGCGAAGGTAGGTGTCAACGCTCGCGATCACAATCCGCGCGTCGACTGTTAGCAGCTCGATGCCGACCAGCGACACCCGCAGGAAGATGTCGATGACCAGGCCCTTGTCGAGCAGGACGTCCAGCACGTCCGCGAGTCCGCTCGAGGTCGAGCGTTGGACGTATCCGGAACGCGGGGCCCGACCTGAAGTAATTGACATGGTGTTCCTCCCTTATCCCTTGCTCGCTGATCGTTTTCCTGGCTTGCGCGCCGGTGGTTTTTCCTGGCGGCCGTTCGAACGGCCGTCGGCGCTCCTGTCGCTCTTGGGGTTCTGGTCGCTCTGTTCCTCGTAGTCATCCGGGCTGATGAACTCGACGTGCGCCTTGAACCGGCGCAGATCGGCGTCGGCGTGGCGGTGGGCAAGGTGCAGAGCCATCGTGAGTGCCTGAGACGGTTTGGTCGGAACGACGTCAAGGTCGAGCTCGATCCGGGTGAGCCGGTCACTCAGCCGGTGAAACGTGGCCAGGCCGGCGACATCCGTCCCCGCCACCGAGTGCCAGGCGAAGCTCTCGTCCTCTCGCTCGTCCTGGATCTCGGCCTCCCAGTCTACGCGGCGCGGCCCCGCCGTGTGCCCGATGAGGACGTCGCCGTCGCGCTCAACGTCCTCGATCCGGTGCACGCCCTCGGGAAGCGACCCCCACGAGCGCCACTCCTCCCAGGCCACGTGGAGCGGCACCGCGACGTCGATCGAAAGCTGGATGGGCACCAACTTGCTCGTTGACGCCTCGTACGCGTTCCGACCCGCCAGTGCGGCGCGGTCAGCGGCGTGGCGCACGGCTGCGGCACCCGCGTGGGCGGACTTACGAGCGGCCGCCTTGGCCGCCTTCTTGGCCAGTATCCGAGCCAGCCGGTTCGGCTTAGGCAGGTGCGGACCCGAGTTGCCGCCTACCGACTTCTTCGCGGCGCGGGCGACCGTCTTGGTAGCGCGGGCCGGACTCGGCTTCGTGGCGCGCGCGACGGTCTTGGCGGCGCTCTTCGCGCCGGGCGCCGGAGTCGGTGGCTTGGCACGCCGGGTCGGACTGCTCCGTGGCGGGGTTGCGGATCGGGCCATGTCGCTACGTCAGCCGAGCACGCGGCCGATCTTCTCTGCCTTCTCCCGAACGCTGCGCACTTCGCCGGATGCCTTGCGCACCTCGTCGGCCAGCTTCCCGAACTGCTTGCCAGCTTCGCCAATGTGATGCGTGACGTCGGACAGGTCGATCTTGGATGGCACTGGGATGCCCAAGACTTTGCGATTGCGCTGGAGCTTGGTGCGTCCGAGCAGGATGCCGCCGGCGATTCCGACCGCGCCCGTTACGGCCGGGACGCCGATCCGCGCCACCGCGGCGCGGGCGCCGTTGCTCGCGCCGGCCCCGCTGTCACGGGACGCGCTCGAAGACTGGGTCGCGCTGCTGCCGTTGCCTTCACTCTGGTTTTCGCCGTTTTTGCCCTGGCGTGCCTCCGTTTGGCGGCCGGAACTCTTCTGCCGGCTCGTGCTCCTCTTGGCGGCGCTGCGGCCGCTCGATCCGCTGCTTGACCCGCTTGATCCGCTGCTCTGCGAGCGCGATCCACGGCTGCGGCCCTGGCCGCGCGTCCCGGTGCTCTCGCTCTGTGAACGTGTGCCGCTGCTACGGGATTCGTTTTCGTCTTGGTTACGGCTTCGGCCGCGCGTCGGGCGATTGCTGCTGCTCGCCGACTTGGCCGACGAGCCGCCCTTGCTGGAACGGCTCGAAGAGCCTCGTCCACTGGACATGTATACCTCCTGCTGTTCGTCTCCCCCAGCTCGGAGCGTCCGGGAGCAGTTCTACCCTGGCGCTACCCAAAGCTGCGCTCGG
Source organism: Solirubrobacterales bacterium (assembly GCA_019239375.1). Classification (GTDB taxonomy): domain Bacteria; phylum Actinomycetota; class Thermoleophilia; order Solirubrobacterales; family Solirubrobacteraceae; genus Palsa-465. The sequence continues at coordinate 8,045 of JAFAZZ010000083.1, forward strand.
TGCGAACGTGGATGGACAAATGTTCTACCCTGAAACAGTACCCTGAATCAACGGATGATCGACCGCGTCCCCAACCCCTACGGTTATCCATCGAGCTAAGGAATGGCTAGCCAAGGAGGAACTGAAGTGCCGCGCGATCAGACCGAGCGCTATCGCCAGGCGGCGCAGGACGCGCTTGAGCAACTGGACTGGTGCATCGGCTACCTGCACGGGATCCGCAAGACGAAGTTTCCTCACAGCTCGCGAAGAACCGCGCCCACATAAAGCGCAACCTGATGCGCGACGCAGCGGCGCCGATCCCGTCGGAGGTCACCACGGAGACCTAAGCGGTCGCCGGCAGCAACACGTGGTCGTCAGTCAGCGCGACCGCGGCCACATAGACGGCGTGGCTGGCTAGGCAACTCGCCATGAGATCGGCAGGCCAGCGCCACGGCGGCGGCGTGCGCCCGAGCAGCGGGAACAGTGAGAACGTAGCGCTCATCAGCGTGCCCGCGAAGATCGCGCTCGCCCGCGGCTCGCCGAAGCGTCGGCGCAGGAGCCCGTGCCAGAGGCCGAAGGCGGAGCCGTAGCTCCAGCGCAGGGCCATCCCAAGATCCCAGTCTTCGCGAGCGGTCATCGCCGGCAGGTGCATGATGGCGGCAACGATCTGGCCCGGCACGAGTGAGTCGTCGTAGTCGAGCGGGCCGCGATGGCGGCGGCGCAGCCGCCGCTCGACGTCATAGAACAGCGTCATCGACGTCGTGCCGGCGGTGCCGGCGACGACGCTCCGGATTGGCCACGGCAGCGCACGACGTTCCATGCGCTCTTCCTCAGCGAGCGACCACGCTCGGCGCCCAGGCGCCGGCGCAGTCAGCTTGTGTCGCAGACGCCGCCGAGGCTCCGGCTTCACTTACAGGGGTCATCGATTCGCTCCTAGGTCGCGGGCCGCTTGGTGGCGACGCTACGGCAGCGACACGCGACACGCATCATCCTAAGCGGGCGATCCGCCGCAGGACTCGTCCACGCCGGGGACCGGACGGCCGTTCTCGAGGTAGACGAAGCCGTCGCGGCCGGCGCACTGGAAGATTCGCCGGCGAAGCGGACCGCTCAGCATCTCGAGCGCGTCCTCGAGCTCGGAGAGCCGGTAGTCCTCGATCTCCGCCTCTTGCAACACCAGCGCGAGGAACGCCCCGTCCGGGAAAGTGCCACAGTCGAACAGGAAGCGCATGCCGCCCGGACGGCCCGGCTTGGGCGAGAGATAGTCGACGCAGGCCAGCCGGCCGCGCTCGACGACCAGGCCGCACTCCTCGCCGGTTTCGCGTCGGCACGCGTCCCACGGCGATTCCCCGTCGGCGTCGAGCTGGCCGCCGGGAATCGTCCATCCTTTCTTATAGGTCGGCTTGAGGATCAGCAGTCGGCCGGCTGGATCGAAGATCATGGCTCCCGCCGACGCAGGGATCCTCGGCGGCTCGGGGGCGGCGGTCACACTGGGGCCGAGCGCCAGCTGTCCGGCGCGTAGGCCTTGCGCACGACCTCGACGTACGGGACCGGGCTGACCACGCCCCGGACCTCGCGCTGGACGTGAGGCTCGACCGTCGGCTTGGAGGTGCCGCCGCGCTCCTCGCCCCACAACAGCGTCACGTCAGTCCCGGGCGCCGCATGCGCGGCGTCCACGATAGCCAGCGTAAGCATCTTCGCCTCGTTTGAGCTGTAGCCGATCCACGTGGACACGCCGACCGTCTCGCCGTTCACGGTGACGCGGTCGAATGGGTGCATCGAGTAGACGGCGGACGGCCAGTCGATGAACTTCGCGCGCTCGGTCTTGTGGAACATGGTGGCGATGGTGTCCGCCACGTCCTCGTCGTTCAGCGCCAGCGTGACCTTTTGGCGATGCTCGCCTTCGGCCCTCCGCTCGAGCGCCTCGCGTCCGATGAAGTCGTGGTCGAACTTGACCAAGTGGCCATACCCCAGGTCCCACGGTGTGAAGTAGTAGTCCTCGACGTTCTCGGACACGAAGCTGCCGCCGATCGAAGCCGAGCCTTCGTAGCCATTCGCCGGCAGCCACTCCCGGTACGCCCGCAACGACTCGCCGGTGTAGACCGCCGGCAGCGGTGAGGGAATCCAGCCCGATTCGAGTGCGTTGGACGAGTACGCCCGCCCGCCGACCAGCCGCAGCCCGAACTCGCGGCCTGCGTCGACGAGCGCCGCGTGCACCGGCTCGTAGTCCTCCCAGGGCCCGAACAGCTCCCAGCCGGGCTGGCCGGCCATGCCGTGACGGAGCGCCCGGACGTTCACGCCGCCGATCTGCGCGCTGGCCAAATTGAAGAACTTGACCTCCGGCGGCTGCGTACCCAGCGCCCGCGCGATCGCGTCCATCGCGTTCGGCCCCTGAACCTGAAAGCGGTAGTGCCGGCGCCGGCCGTCGTCGCGGAGTGCGGTGCGCTGGTCCAGCGTCACCCGCACGTTGTGGCCGCCGGTCTGCGCGTGATAGGTGACCCAATTGAGGACCGGCGCGCGGCCGACCAGGTTGAACTCCTGCTCGCTAAGGTGAAACAGGATCACGTCGCCGATCACGTAGCCCTCTGGGGTGCACGGCACGAACTGCTTGGCTTTGTCGACCGCGAAGTTGTTGAAGGTGTTCACGCCGAGCCGCGACAGGAGCGTCATTGCGTCGGGCCCTTCCACCGCCAGCTCGGCCATGTGGTAGGACTGGTTGAACAGAACGCATGTTTCCTGCCAGCCGCGCTGCTCGTCGCGCCAATTGGTGTACTCAGCGGGAACTCCTGGATAGACGTTCGGGCCGACCTGCGCATTGCGCAGCATCTCGACCGGCGACGCGACGCTCCGGAGCAGTTCTTCCAGACTACGGTGACTCATGGTTACCTCCTGTGGACGACTCAGCTTCGCTCGCAACCAGCTCGGCGCCACCGCCGAGGTAGGCGGCGATTACCCGCTCGTCTTGGCGCACAACGTCGGGCGGTCCGTCGGCGATCACACGACCAAACTCGAGCACCACGACACGGTCGCAGATGCTGAGCACGAGACCCATGTCGTGGTCGATGAGCAGCGTCGACTGACCGCGGTCGGCGAGCTCGCGCAGCGCACGCCCGAGCTCCTCGCTCTCACGGGCGTCGAGCCCGGCGGCGGGCTCGTCCAGACAAAGCAGGCGGGGATGTCCGGCCAGCGCCCGCGCCACCCCGACGAGCTTGCGCGCGCCCTCGGAGAGCTGATCGGGCATGGCGTCGGCCGCCCAGCCGAGATCGACGAGGGCGAGGACCTGCCCGGGGTCCACGCTGCCGGCGCCGTCGCCCTCGCGCGCCGGGGCGCGTAGCGGGCCAGCAGCCGCGACGGCCACGTTCTCGCCCACCTCGAGGTCATCGAACAGGTCGGTGTTCTGCCATGTTCGGGCCAAGCCGCGACGCGCCCGCTGGTGGGCCGATAGCGAGCTGATGTCCTGTCCGTCCAGCTCGACGCGCCCGGTGAACGGCACAAAGCCGGTGACGGCGTCGATCAGCGTCGTCTTGCCGGCGCCGTTGGGGCCGATCAGTCCGACCAGCTCGCCCTCACGCACCTCGAGATCGACCTGCTCGAGTGCGTGGACGCCGCCGAAGGCGACGGACAGGTTGCGGACCGCGAGCACGGGGGTGTATTGGGGCCGCTTCGCGGCGTCCGTGGGACCGGTTGCGCCCGGCGTCCCTGCCCGGCGCCCGGCATGCACGCCGGGCGCAACGCCCGCGGCTACGGCGCTCTCGGCATCCCCGCCTCGCCTTACCGCACCGGCCGCGAGGTCATCCGGCGGGACGTCGAACGGAGCGAGACCGATAGATCCCAAATCCGGCGCGCGGACCGGCTCGCGCTTGTGTGTCCGCTTGTAGAACGCGCCGGCCACTCCTTCCGGGTTCTGGATCAGCGTGATGATGAGGATCGCGCCGCCGAAGAGCAAAAACCAGTTGCCGTTGATCCCGAACCATTTGTCGAGCGCGTAGGGGAACAACGCCTGCGTGGAGATCAGGCCCGCGAACAGGGCGCCCGAGATCAGCGTGATCCCGCCGGCGTAGGCGAACGCGATCAGGCTGAGCGCGGTGAAGGGATCGAACCGGTCGGCGCTGACCGAGCCGAAGTTGTAGGCGTACAGCGCGCCGGCCAGGCCGGCGATCAGCGCGCTGATCCCGAAGGCGATCAGCTTGACCGCGCGCGGGTCGATCGCCGCTGCCGCGGCGGCGCGCTCGTTGGAGCGCACGGCAAGCATGCGCTGGCCGAGGGTGCCGCGGCGCAGGAGCCCGACCAGCACGCACAGCGCCACCGTCACCGCCAGCACGAGCCAGCCGAAGATCGGGCTGGGGAGGTTCCCGTCGAGCCCGCGGAACGCGGCGCGGGGGCCGAGATCGAGGCCCAGCAGTCGGGGCTCGGGCACCGGCGAGCCGGTCTGTCCGCCGCCCCAGGTCGTGTTGGTGAAGCCGAAGTTGGTGATCGCCACGACCGCGGCGAGCGTCACCACGGCGAGACTCACTCCGCGCACCCGCAGCGCCGAGGCGGCCGTGATGAGGCCGAGGACGAGGGCCGCGCCGGCGCCCAGCAACGGCGCGAGCGGAAAACCGATGCCGGCGTTCACCGCGAGGTGGGAGATCGTGAATCCCGAGACACCGGCCAGCGTGAGCTGCAGGACCGAGATCTGGCCAACGAAGCCGGTGATCACGATCAGCGAGAGGGCGATCAGCGCACCGATCATGGAGTTGACCAGGGCCTCCCGGAAGTCGAACGGGAGCACGACCAGCGCGATCGCGCATACCGCGGCCAGCGCGGGCGCGGTGACCGCGAGACGCTGAGGCCGCGGCGCATCGGGCAGCCGCCGCTCGACCAACTCACCGCGGGTGGGTAGGCGCGAGCCCCGCAGGTACATGAACAGCACGATCAGCACGAACACGATGAGCTCTTGCACCCCCGGCAGGGCGACTCCGCCCGACTGGGGAAACCATGACTGGCTCGTGACGTACTCGATCAGGGACTCTAGGATCCCGAGGCCGATGCCCGCCGCGCAGGCGAGGCCGAACGAGGTGAAGCGCGCCAGCAGCGCCGCCGCTAGAGCCGGGACGATCTGGAGCGGGAGGGTGCTCGTGTCGAGCTGGGTGATCGACGCCGCGAGGATCCCCACGCCGCCCGCGATCAGCGACGCCAACAGCGTGTTCACGATTGACAGCCGGTTCGGGGAAAGGCCGCCCAGCATCGCCACTACCTCGTTCTCGGATGCCGCGCGAGTGGCCAAGCCGAACCGGGTGAACCGGTATAACGCGGCCAGCGCGGCGGCCAGGACGATGACGATGCCGGTGAGAATGAACCGGTCGACGGGGATCACCGCGCTGAACACCTTGACCGTGTTCTGCGGCAGCACGGTGGGTTCAGGCTGCTGAGTGGTCCCGAAGGCCAGCAACATCGAGGCCTGGAGGACGAGCAGCACGCCGAGCGAGGAAACGAGCTTGGCCAGTGGCGCCGCCGTGCGCAGCGGGCGAAACGCCACTAGCTCCGTCGCGGCGCCGACGGCCATCACGATGAGGAGGCTGACGATGAGCGCCGGCGCCGCCGGCCAGTGCAGCAGATGCACGCGCAGCGCCCAGAAGGCATAGCCCGCCAGCATCGCCATCCCGCCCGTGGCCAGGTTGATGATCCCCGAGCCGCGGTAGGTCAGGACCACGCCGAGCGCGATGCCGGCGATCAGCGCACCCGAGCCGAGCCCGAGGAGGCTGAACAGGAGGATCTGCTGCACGCTAGGCCACGCGCGTCCTTTAGGTTGCCGTCGGCTTGATCATGACGGAGGCTGCAGCCATCCCGCGCCCTTGACGAACACGTGCTTCCCCTTGTACACGAAGAACTGCGTCCTGTCATTGCAGATCCCTGGCGCGGACGGATACTTGCCGCAGTCCAGGGCCGGCGCGCCTAGCGCTTGAGGGCCTTTGAAGGCCTTCGCCTTTTGCTCAACGGCCTGGGGCGTGATATGGCCAGGGCCGAGTTCGTTCAGGAATTTCGCCGTGGTCAGGACCTGGCCGAAGC
>JAFAZZ010000155.1 GCA_019239375.1 Solirubrobacterales bacterium
ACGAGGAGCTTCATTCCCCCCGCCTTTCCCGTCCGTCGCCCTCGTTCATGTGGCCGGACGTATACCAAACCGCCCGCGCCACAGGCCCCAAGCGCACAGCCCGGCGCCATCTCGAACCCCCCGGATGCGCGACCGTACCGAGTAAAATAGAAGCTCCGGAGCTGATCCTCAGACCCGGTTTTTCCGTCCGGGGCACCCGCCATCATTCGCTGCCCGCTCGGCTGACCAAAAGCCGCGCAAGAGCAGGGGAAAATGCGGAAACGAGAGGAGCAGTACGGCATGGACCAGACCCCCCAGACCCAACTCGACGCCGAGGTTCGGACGGGCGAGGGCCTCTCGATCCGGCGCTTCTTCACATCGCCGGGAGAGCATCCGTTCGACCTGATCGAGTGGGAGCTGCGGGACGCGCGAATCGGCCACGGCGACAAGGTCTCCTTCGAGCAGCGTGACGTCGAATTCCCGAGGTCCTGGTCGCAGAACGCCACCAACATCGTCGCCCAGAAGTACTTCCGCGGACAGCTGGGTTCGCCGGCGCGCGAGCAGTCGGTCAAGCAGATGATCGGGCGCGTGGCGGGAACGATCGCCGGCTGGGGACGCGAGCACGGCTACTTCGCCACCGAGAAGGACGCCGAGACCTTCGAGGCCGAACTGACCCACATCCTGCTGCACCAGATGGCGGCGTTCAACTCGCCGGTCTGGTTCAACGTCGGCTTCGAGGAGAGCCCGCAGTGTTCGGCGTGCCTCCCGCATCACGCGCTCGTGTCAACCCCGGACGGAATGGTGCCGATCGGCGAAATCGTCGAAGGCGAGCAGGTTGGCCGCGCCGTTTACGACTCGCGCGGCGCAACTCGAGTGATTGCCGTTAAGGCGAATGGACGCAAGCAGGTGTGGCGCGTTCGACTGCGCAACGGAAGCTTTATCGAAGCCACGTCTGACCACGTGGTCAAGGTCGCCGACAGATGGCATGGACAGCCGACGTGGCTGCGGGTCGACCAGCTTGAGCCCGGTATGAGACTTCATCTGCACCCGCACCGAGCCAAGGTCGCGGAGCCCGCTCTTGTTCCCGCCGGCGGCATGGGCGTCCTCGAACACGACGCCGATCTAAGTAGCCGGGATCGTGTGAGAGTTTCGGAGGCGGCGCTGGCCGGATGGCTCCAAGCAGACGGATTCGTGGGGCAGTACTCGCATGGGACCAACCGTTCCCTGACGATCGAGTTCCAGGTCGCCAACGATGACGAGTACGAGTGGGTCATGAGCCACCTTGACGTCGTCTTCCCGGATTCGCACAGAAAGGTCCGGGACGCGGACACAAGGAACGTCCACGTGCGTCGCATCCGTCTCTACGGGGAGGTACTACGTGACTTCGTGGAGCGCTGGCAACTCCTCGCTCGCGGCGTCGACGTGCGCGTGCCAACATGCCTCTGGACCGCTTCTCACGACGAGATAAGCGCCTACCTGCAGAGCGTTTTTCAGGCCGACGGATACGTTTCGATCCGGCGCGACGACGGCTACGAGAATGCGCGCGTCGCCGTGGCGGTGATCGGGGAGCGGTGGACGGAGGATCTGCAGCTCCTCCTGATGGTCCTCGGCATCTATTCCCGTCGGAGTCGCAAGCGCGATCCACGTCCGGACCGACACGACATGCATGAGCTTCTGATCGCAGTCGGCTCCGAGCGTGGCCGGTTTGCCGAGCTCGTGGGATTTCCGGGTCGCGAGAAGTCGGACAAGCTGCTGCGTTCTCTGACCCTGCGCCACTGGAAGCAGTGCCCAGACCTCCGCGAGGAACAGATCGTCGCGATCGAGCAACTGGACGTTCAGGACGTGTATGACATCCAGACGGAGTCGGGTGAGTTCCTCACCAACAACATCGCCGTCCACAACTGCTTCATCCTCAGTGTGGACGACACGATGGAGTCGATCCTCGAGTGGAACACCAGGGAGGGCATGATCTTCCGTGGCGGATCGGGCTCGGGGATCAACCTGTCGAAGATCCGTGGATCGATGGAGCCGCTGGCCAAGGGCGGAACGGCTTCCGGGCCGGTGAGCTTCATGCGCGGCGCGGATGCCTGGGCGGGCACGATCAAGTCAGGCGGCAAGACGCGACGCGCCGCCAAGATGGTCGTGCTCGACGTCGATCATCCGGACATCCGGGAGTTCATCTGGTGCAAGGCCAAGGAGGAGGATAAGGCCGCCGCCCTGCGTGACGCCGGCTTCGACATGTCGATCGACGGCGACGGGTTCTTCTCGATCCAGTATCAGAACGCCAACAACTCGGTCCGGGTGACCGACCGCTTCATGCGCGCCGTCGAGAACGACGAGGAGTGGCAGCTCATCGGCCGCGTGAGCGGCGCCCGGATCGGCGAGCCTATCCCGGCCCGTGAGCTTATGCGCGAGATCGCCGAGGCGGCGTGGCGCTGCGCAGATCCCGGCGTCCAGTACGACACGACGATCAACCAGTGGCACACGTGCCCGAACTCGGGCCGGATCAACGCGTCGAACCCGTGCTTCCCGGCCGACGTCCGCGTTCACACCACCCAAGGCCTTATGTCGATCGCTGAGCTGGTCGACCGCGGCGAGCACGGCGAGGACATACGCGTCTACACGCACCGCGCCACAGCGGATCACCCCAGCCAGGGCGTCGTCGCCACAAGGCCAATCGCGTTCATGCGCAATGGCGTCAGTCCAATCGTGCGTCTTCACTTTGCCAACGGCGCCGAGCTGCGGTGCACACCCAATCACCGCATCTGGACGACCAACCGTGGCTACGTCCCCGCCGAAGAACTCACCAAGGAAGACCAGGTTCTGCTGAACGACAGTGCGACGCCCGGTACGGATGCCTCGTGGGATCTGCCCGTCAAGGTGGCGGCAATGGCGGCGTCACGCAGCCGGGGCGCTACTGCTACTTATCACCGGCTTCCTGATCGATGGAGTGAAGGCCTGGCGGAGCTTACGGGCCACTTGGTCGGAGATGGTTGCCTGACCGACGTTCAGACACAGTGGGTCTATGGCGGCGATGACATGAGTGATCAGCTCACCAGTTCACACGAGGGTCTGCTGCGCGAGCTGATCGGCGGAATTTCCCGTGTTGCGATGCCGAATGGCACGATTCAGCTGCGCGCTGGTAGCGAAGCGGTTCGCGCGTTTTTCCGTGGACTCGGCGTGACGACTGCTCGCGCCCACGAGAAGCGTGTACCTGCTGCCATCTTCATGGCGCCGCCGGAGGTGCAAGCAGCCTTCCTGCGCGGGCTGTTCGATGCTGACGGCTGCGTTGCCCGCGTAGAGAAGGATGGCAAGGCAAGCCGCTACGTCGGGCTCGGTAGCCGGAGCGAGGCCCTCACGCGCGACGTGCAGCGGCTTCTCTCGGGCTTCGGCATTCGCGGGCGCGTCTATCGCGTGTCTGAGGCCGAAAGTCCGTCGTTCTCGTACACTCGGGTCGACGGCACGTCCGTCGAGTGTGTGTCACGCGAGGGTTTCGACTTGCGTATCACCGGCAGTGATTTGGAGCGATTTGCCGACGCGATTGGCTTTTCTACGCCGCGCAAGAACGCCGCGTTGGCGAGCATCGTCAGTCAAACCGGCCGCTACCAGACGCAGCCGACGACACGGCTCATCCGCCGCGAGGACGATGGCCAGGAGCATGTTTACAACCTCACCGAACCGCTCCACCACTCCTACATCGTGGACGGCTTCGTTGTGGCGAATTGTTCTGAGTACATGCATGTCGACGACTCGGCCTGCAACCTCGCATCGTTGAATCTCATGAAGTTCCGGCGTCCGGACGGCACGTTCGACGTCGAGTCGTTCAAGCACGCTGTGGACATCATGTTCCTGGCTCAGGAGATCATCGTCTCGCCCTCGAGCTATCCCACTGAGCAGATCGAGATCAATGCCGGGGCGTTCCGCCAGCTGGGACTCGGCTACACGAATCTCGGCGCCTACCTGATGGCAAACGGCATGCCCTACGACTCCGACGCTGGACGCGGCACCGCGGCAGCGATCACGGCACTCATGACTGGTCGTGCGTACCTAGGATCGGCACGGACAGCGGCGTCCATCGGTCCGTACGAGCGTTATGCCGAGAACCGCGACGCGCACAATGCTGTTATGCGTATGCATCGCGATGCCGCAGACGCCATCCCAGACTCGACCTGTGCTGACAGAGCGTTGCTTGAGGCGGCGCGTTCGACCTGGAAGGCGGCCGTGTCGGCTGGGGAGAACTGGGGCTACCGCAACGCGCAGGCCACCGTCTTAGCTCCCACCGGCACGATCAGCTTTTATCTCGATTCGGACACGACCGGCGTCGAACCTGACTTTTCGCTCGTCAAATTCAAGGAGCTGGTCGGCGGCGGACAGATGACGATCGTTAATCGGACTGTGCCGCTGGCGCTCGAGACACTCGGCTACGACGATCAGCAGATCGAACAGATCGGTGCCTACGTCAACGAAAACGGGACCATCGTTGGCGCGCCGGACCTGAAGGACGAACACCTACCGGTATTCGATGTGGCGGTCGGCGAACGCGCGATCGAGTACATGGGCCACATCAAGATGCTCGGTGCCGTTCAACCTTTCATCTGCGGCGCCGTGAGCAAGACGATCAACGTTCCCGAGTCGGCCACAGTCGAAGACATCGAGGACGCATACATCAAGGCTTGGCATCTGGGCATCAAGGCGCTGGCGATCTACCGCGACGGCTCGAAGACCGCACAGGCGCTGCGAACCGATGCTCAGAAAGGCAAGCCGGCACCAACCGAAGCAGATCTCGATACTGCGATCGCCGAGGCCCTCGCCAAGGCGCCACCGAAGCGCCGGCGGATGCCGCGCGAGCGCCAATCGATCACGCACAAGTTCTCCATTGGCGGCCACGAGGGCTACATCACCGCCGGCATGTACGAGGACGGAACGGTGGGCGAGATCTTCCTGACCGACATCGGCAAGGAAGGCTCGACGCTGCGCGGCATGATGAACTCGTTCGCCACCGCGATCTCGATCGCGCTGCAGTACGGGGTGCCGCTCGAGACGCTGGTGCGGAAGTTCAGCTACATGCGCTTCGAGCCCGAGGGCATGACGTCCAATCCGGAGATCCCGTTCGCCAAGTCGATGCCTGACTACATCATGCGCTGGCTCGCCTCGCGCTTCCTGGACGTCGATCTCCAGGAGGAGCTCGGGATCCTCACGCCAGCGGTGCGGGCGCGCCAGGCGGCGCAGGAGGCCGCGAGCTCGCATCTGGGCGACGTGGCGGCGCCGCCCACAGACGAGGAAGCCGAACGCACGACGGACGGGAACGGCAGCGGTTCGGGCAACGGCAACAGCGGCAGAACTTCAGCCCCGCCGGTGCCCGCCACATCCGCGCTCACCGACGAGCCACCGGTCGTCCCGGCCTTGCGCAAGGGACTCGATCTCGGTCCGGCCTGCCAGCAGTGCGGCGGGATGATGCAGCGGACCGGCAGCTGCTACACGTGCTCGAGCTGCGGGTTCAACACGGGCTGCGGGTAAGCGGCGCCGCCCGGCTGGCCAGGCATGCGGACGATTGCCCTTGAAGAGCACTGTCTGACTCCGGAGCTGCGAGACCTGCTCGGTCCGCAGATCCATCCCTACTACGCCGTGCACCGGTGGCCGCCGGCGCTGGAGGCACGGCTGATGGATCTGGGCGAGGGGCGGATCGCGGAGATGGATGCCCACGGGATCGACGTACAGGTTCTGTCGACGGTGCAGCCGGGGCTCGAGCACAGCGCGGCCGAACAGGCCGTGCCGGTGGCGCGGGCGTTCAACGACCGGGTCGCCGAGGCGCTCGCCGCGCACCCGGATCGGTTCGCGGGCTTCGCCGCTCTGCCCACGGCCGATCCGGTCGCCTCGGCCGATGAGCTGGCTCGAGCCGTCCGGGAACTCGGCTTCAAAGGCGCCTTGATCAACGGGCGCGCGCGCGAGCGCTTTCTGGACGACGAGTTCTTCTGGCCGATGTTCGAGAGCGCCGAGGCGCTCGGCGTGCCGATCTACCTGCATCCGATGCCGCCACCCCAGGCCGTCTACGACGCGTACTACGCGGGTTTCGGGGATGACGTGAGCTTCATGCTGGCCGCGCCGGCGTGGGGCTGGCACATCGAGACCGGACTGCACGCGCTACGGCTGATCCTGGCTGGCGTGCTCGACCGCTTCCCGAAACTGCAGATGATCATCGGCCACATGGGCGAGGTGATCCCGTTCATGCTCGCGCGCATCGACGAGACGATCGGCGGGCGCCTCGCGCTCGACCCGGCCAAACCAAGCACCGAGCTGTCGGTGCCGGAGTACTTCGAGCGCAACTTCCACATCACGACCAGCGGCCTGTTCACCGATCCGCCGCTGCGCTGCGCGATCGACACGCTCGGCGCCGACAAGATCCTGTTCGCGGTCGACCATCCGTTCAGCGACGGCGCCAAGGCGCGGCAGTGGATCGACCGGGCTCCGATCACCGCCGAGGAGCGCGCGAAGATCACGCACGAGAACGCGGAGCGGTTGCTGGGGCTCTAGCACCAGCGCGCCGGTAGAGGCGCCCGCCCGTCGTTCGCCGTCAGGCCCCACTCTTACGCAGCTCCGACGCTCGCCCGACGCTCGTCTTGCGGTCGCCTCCGACCATTCCTGGTACCGAAGAGAGACCCGCCCCACATACTGGTACCGAAGAGAGACCCGCCCCGCATTGCTGGTACCGAAGACAGACCCGCCCCGAAACCGGAGACCGCTATGACCGCCGTCCTCACCCTCAACATCGTTCTCGGCGCCGTCGTCCTGACCGCCGTCATCGGGATGCTCGTGTGGAGCATCGCCACCCAGAATGGCGACGCCGCCACCCGCCTGGTCCGCGTTGCCCGGCGGCGCCGGCGGGCGCCGGTCCGCGCCAGGCTGGTCAGACGCACGGGCACGCTCGGAAACCGCGCCTAAAGCAACTGCGCCAAAAACGCGCATAAGTGCACCCTCATCCATCCCACGCGCCAAGTGCGCCCCACCCATCCCTAAGCCCTCCCCGGGGGCCCGGCGTCGCGCGACGTCGGGCCCCAGGCGCGTGTGGCGCCCACGACGATCCGTCCGGGCGCCGCAACGATCCGTCCGGGCCGAGGAGGATCTTTGGGCCACGGGCGGACCTTCCCCCGCGCCGGCGGCGTTGATAACCGTAGATAGCCATGATGTGCGATCACTCGGGCACGTACAGCGGCGCCTCGCGCTACCTCCGCGAGGCGGGCGAATTGCGCCTGGTGCTGATGT
>JAFAZZ010000506.1 GCA_019239375.1 Solirubrobacterales bacterium
GAGGCAGCAGAGGTCAGACGCCATCCGGAGGAGGGGTTGCGCGAGCGCAAGCGCCGGCTGACCCGACAGCGCATATCGGACGTGGCGACGATCCTGTTCGGCGCCCGCGGCTTCGACAACGTAAAGGTGTCTCAGGTCGCTGAGATCGTCGGCGTCTCCGAGAAGACGGTCTACAACTACTTCCCGACGAAGGAGTCGATGGTCCTCGACTGGGCCGACGCGACGGTCGAGAGCCTGGCACAGGTGATCCGGGAGTGCCCGCCGAGCGAGTCGCTGACCGCTGCTGTGGTCCGGGCGATCAAGGAGGACATGGAGCGCTTCCAGGAGATCCCCGACGACCTCGTCGGGTTCCTGCCTCGGTTTATGGAGCTGATCGAGTCGACGCCGGCGCTGCGCGCGGCGTGGCTCGAGATGTACGACCGGATCGTGACCGTGGCCACCGAGGCGCTGGCGGCGCGCGCGGAGGTTGACCCGCGCGACCCCGAGCCGATGATCGCGGCCCAGGCGCTGAGCGGGCTCGGCGCCGTGGCGCTGGCGGCGCGCGTGCGCTACATCGAGCAGGGGCTCCGGGGCGCCAAGCTGCGCGACGCGGTGCTCGGAGAGCTCGAGCGGGCCGCGCGACTGCTCGACACGGGCCTGTGGTCATTCAACCTGCTCACCCACGGCCGGCGTACCAAACAGCAGGTGCTGGAGGCCGCCAAGGCGGCTGAGGAGGCCCGCGCCCAGGTCCTCAAGGCGCTGCGCCAAGCGCGCGCCGCTTGGCGAGAGGTGAGGGATCTGCGCGACCAAGGCCGAGCGGGCAGCCGCTAGCCGCCGCGGCGCAGCCGCTCGAGTACCGCCGGCGCCGAAGGAGCCAGGCCGGAGGGTAAACGCGCGAGCAGCTCCCGCCAGGCCGGCTGGAGCGCGATCGCCGCCTGCACCTGCGCTACGCCCGCGCCGAGGTCGCCTGCCTGAGCCGCCCCCAATCCGGCCCAGAACAGCAGCTCGTGGTTGCCGGGCGCGCGCTCGCTCGCCTGCCCGTAGAGGCGCGAGGCCTCGTCGTGGCGGCCGGCGCCCGACAGCTCGTCGGCCTGATCCGCGAGCGCGTAGGCGTCGTGTAGGGCGACCAGGCGCCGCAGCTCGTGCAGCGGTTCGGGATGGTCCTCGACCCGGAGCGACACGACCGTCCGCCACGGCTCGCCCTCGGCGGGGACGACCAGGATCGCGGCCGACTGACAGCCGCGGATGTCGCCGCCTTCGCGCTCGGCCGCCTCGAGCGCGAGCAGCAGGCGGTCGGTCAGCGATCCGGGGGCACCAGCGAACGCCTCCAGCATCGCGGGCCAAACGCGCTCGGAGACCATGATGTTGGCCTGACACGAGACGCCGTCGCCGGTGATGTGCCCGGCGTAGGCAATGCAGCTGCGGCCGGTGTGCGCGCCGACCCTTCCGACCCCATCGACGACCGCCACCTGACGGGAGTGTCCCGCGGGGTCCTCGGCGACCAGCCGGGCGAGCGCGTCGGGCGCCGGGACGCCTGCAGCCAGCAGCTCGAGCGCGCGCGGCCCGTACGCCACCTCCGCGTTGGCTTGGGTGGCCACGGCTCCGACGCCGGGACGGGCCCAGGTGACGATCGAGCCGACCGAGAACCAGTGGGACTGGACCGCGATGCCGAGCTCGCCGGTGTCGGGATCGCGCGCGACGATCGAGTAGGTCATGGGCGTCGCCCTGGTAGACCCGTCCGGGAGTCCACTAGAGCGGCGGCGTGACGCGCGGCGCCCGCCCGGGCGCCTGCAGCGGCTCGGCGAGCTCCTGGTCGGCGACCGCGTCGACGACCTCTTCCTCCTCCTCGACCTCGCCCTGGTCGTGCTGGCCGTCACACAGGATGCGGAATTGGCCGGTCGGCCCGCCGTCGGCGTGCAGCACGATGCCCGGGATCAACTCCTCGCCGTCCTCGAGCCCGAGCCGCTCGATGTCGAAGTGCGCCATGCCGATGCCCCAGGTGTTGTGATCGGGGTTCTCGCGGTCGTGCGCGTTGACCGCCATCGCGACCTGCTCCAACAAGATGGCGATCTTGCTCGGGTCGGCCATCGACGTCCTAGGCTAGCCGATCAGGCGCAGTTTTCAGCCGCGCTCGATCAGCTCGATCCGGTAGCCGTCGGGGTCGCGCACGAAGCACAGGCGGTTGGCGCCCTCGCGGATCGAGTAGGGCGGGCGCTCGGGTTCAATGCCCTGTTGGCGCAGGCGCTCGAGCGCGCCGTCGAGGTCCGGCGCGGCGATCGCGATGTGGCCGTAGCCCGAGCCGATCTCGTACGAATCAACCCCGAAGTTGTAGGTCAGCTCGAGCCGGGGCTCAGGACCGTCGTCGGGCATGCTCATGAAGACGTTGATCGCTTCTTCGCGGATGGGGACCCGGCGCCGCTCCTCGAAGCCAAGCGCCTCATAGAAAGCGACGGAGCGGTCGATGTCGGTGATCCGGTAACAGGTGTGGAGCAGGCTCATGTACCGCAGGCTAACGAGTAGGCTGCCACGTGTGATCGTCGAAAGATCGATGAACGACGACTTTCTTTCCAACACCTACGTGGTGGCCGACGAGCCGGGCGGCCATGCGGTCATGATCGACGCCGGCGGCCCGGTCGCGCCGCTGCTGCGCTTCCTCGAGCGGGGGCAGCTTACCCTCACCCACGTGCTGCTCACCCATCGCCACGGTGACCACGTGGCGCAGGTCGACCAGGTGCTGGCGCGCTACCCCGACATGCCTGTGCTGATCCACGAGCTCGAGCGTCCACACGTACCCGCCGCCACCGGCACGATGGCGCCGGGCGAGAAGGTCGAGAGCGGCGCGCTCGAGATCGAGCCGATCCACACCCCCGGTCACACGTCCGGGATGCTGTCGCTCCTCGTGGGCAGCAGCGACGTGTTCACCGGGGATACGTTGTTCAAGGGCTCCGTCGGCGGCGTTCACGCGCCCGGCAGCACCGGGTTCGAAGACATCAAGTCCTCGATCATGGACAAGCTGCTGGCGCTCCCGCCCGACACCCATATCCATCCCGGTCACACGGACCCGACCACGGTGGCCGAGGAACTCGAGCACAACGCGTTCGTGCGGATCTGGCGCGGACTTGATCCGGAGGGCAGCGAACCGTGCACGGCGCTTGGGCAGTCGGCCACGCTGATCTTGTTCGGGGATGACTACGACGGCGGGCACAAGGCGTGGGTCCGCTGGCCCAACGGCTCGGACGACATTGTGCCCGGTTCGCGCGTGCAGCGAGACCGGTAGTGGCTCCCGCCGGGAGGGCGGTGCTCGTCACCGGCGCCTCGCGCGGCATCGGGGCCGCCGTCGCGCGCGTGTTCGCGGCCTCTGGCGATCGCGTCGGGCTTCACTACGGCTCACATCGCGAGGCGGCCATGAAGGTGCGCGCCATGCTCCCGGGGGACGGGCACGTGGTGGTGGGTGCCGACCTGGCCGACCCCGATGCGATCCGGCGCATGGTCGACGAGGTGGCCGGCGCGCTCGCCGGCATCGACGTGCTGGTCAACAACGCCGGCGTGTTCGAGCGCCATGCCCTCGACGAGACCACCTACGAGGAATGGCAGGAGGCGTGGCGGCACACACTGGGCGTGAACCTAACCGGAGCGGCCAATGTCACCTGGTGCGTTCTTCGGCACATGGGCGCTGGGGGACGCATCGTCAACGTCTCCTCGCGCGGTGCCTTCCGCGGCGAGCCCGAGCAACCCGCCTACGGCGCGAGCAAGGCCGGCCTGATCGCGTTCGGTCAGTCGTTGGCCCGCGCGCTTGGCGACCGGCGGATAGCGGTGAGCGCGGTGGCGCCGGGATTCGTCGAGACCGAGATGGCGGCGGCCGAGCTCGAGGGCGACGGCGGGCGGAGGCGACGCGCCGAGAGCCCGCTGGGTCGGGTGGCCACGCCCGAGGAGATCGCGGCTGCCGTGCACTATCTGGCCTCGGGCGAGGCCGAGCTGGCCAGCGGCACCGTGCTCGACCTCAACGGAGCCTCGTACCTGCGCATGTAGCCGCTGCGCTTCTCCGGCAGCGCAAGGCGAGATCGACGGGCAGCTAGCATCCAGGAACGTGGCGAAGGACAAGATCCCCACCTCGCGCGTGGGGCGAACCGCCAGGATCGGGGGGCTGGCCGCCGGGCAGGCGATCCGCCAGGCGGGCACCCGCGCGGCCAACGTGACTCGCTCAGGCGAGGGGCGGAAGGTTGCCCTCGAGCGTCGCCAGATCGAGGCCGCCGAGCAGATCGTGGCCGCGTTGGGGACGATGAAGGGCGCGGCGATGAAGCTCGGCCAGGTGCTGTCGTTCCTCGACGTCGGGCTAGTTCCCGACGAGTACCGGGACGAGTTCCAGCGCAAGCTGGCGGCGCTGCGCGACGCCGCCCCGAACGTGGCCTTCAAGGACATGCGCAGGGTGATCGAGGAGGAGCTCGGAGAGTCGCTTCGGGAGGTGTTCGCCGAGTTCGACGAGGAGCCGGAGGCCGCGGCCTCGATCGGCCAGGTGTACCGGGCGCGGTTGCACGATGGGCGGCTCGTGGCGATCAAGGTGCAGTACCCGGGCGTGGCCGCGGCGGTCCGCTCGGACATGCAGAACCTAGGGCTGATCCTCCGGCTGGCCAAGCGGATCGCGCCCGGACTGAACCCGCAGGCGATCGGACGCGAGATCTCGGAGCGCATCCACGACGAGCTCGACTACGAGCTCGAGGCCCAGAACCAGCGCACCCTGGCGCGGATATTCCGTGGCCACCCGTTCATCGTGATCCCCGAAGTGATCACCTCCCTCTCCCACGAACGTGTGATGGTCTCGGAGTTCATCTCGGGCACGGGCTTCGAGGAGCTCAAGGGCTATCCCCAGGACGAGCGCGACCGGATCGGTGAGATCCTGTTCCGCTTTTATTTCGGTTGCCTGTATCGCCATCATCAGTTTTCGGGCGACCCCCATCCCGGCAACTCGATGCTCCTCGACGACGGCCGGATGGTGTTCTTCGACTTCGGGTTGTTCAAGCGGATGCCCCCCGGAGCGGTCGAGCTCGAGATCCGGGTGGCCCGCGCGATCATCGACGGCGATACCGAGACGATCATGCGCCTGGGCACCGAGGTCGGCTTCTTCCCCGAGCCCGACAAGTTCGACCCCCAGCGGGTCCTGGCCCATTTTCGCGCAGCCACCTCTTGGTACACCGTCGACCAGTACACGGAGCTGACGCCCGATTACGCCACCCAGGTCTTGATCGACATGAGCGATCCGCGCTCGGAGTACTTCGGGCAGCTCCGCCACGAGTCCGCGCCGCCCGATCACATCTTCGGCCGGCGGATGGAGGTGCTGACCCTGGCCGTGCTGGCGCAGCTGCACGCGCGCGGGAACTTCCACCGGATCGCGCGCGAGTGGTTCTACGACGATCCGCCGGCCACCGAGCTCGGTGAGGCGGAATACGAGTTCTACGGGCGGCGCGCCGCCTGAGGGTGCGTGACGCGCCACCGCCCCGGGCTTCCGAGGCGAGTGGCGCGTCATGCACACCAGAGGATCCTGGTACGCCAAACCGCGCGTTCGACGCGTGCGTTGGCGCGTCATGCACACGGAGGGATGGGGCCTCGCTGCGCTCGGCGTCCGTCGGATGTGGCGCGTCCGGGCCGCAAGGCGAGGCGCGGACGCCGAGCGGGCCGTCGCCCGACAGCGGTGAAGCCTTATCCAGCTGCGGTCGCGGGCCACGGGTCATGTAGGCCCGGCGCCACCGCCCACGGATGCCCCGGTGCAGTCGGGAGCCGCCGGGTGCCGGCTGCGGTCGGGAGCCGCCGGATGCCGGCTGCGGTCGGGAGCCGCCGGACGCCGGCTGCGGTCGGGAGCCGCCGGACGCCGGCTGCGGTCGGGAGCCGCCGGGGTGCCGGTTGCTGTAGGGGGGCGCCGGGTGCCGCGTGGGGTCGGGGGCCGCCGGGCAAGGACGCCCGGCGGAACCGGCCCCAGGGATGCCGCGCGCCTGGGCGCGCGGCGCCGTCGACCTGCGGACGCCGGCGCGCGGCCCAGTCAAACCCTCTGAATCTGGAACAGGCTGGTGGTCCCGGGGCGGCCGGACGGCAATCCCGCGGTGATCCCCACGCGAGCGCCCGATTTGACCCAGCCCAGCTCGACCACGCGACGGGCGGCGTCGGCGATCAGCGCCTCGGTCACCTCGTGCCGGCGCATCGGGCCGGCCTGGACGCCCCACATGAGGCTGCAGCGGCGCACCGTCTCCTTGCCGGGTGAGAGGGCGTAGATCGGCACCTGGGGGCGGTGGGCCGAGATCAGGCGGGCCGAGCGTCCAGACAGCGTGGGAACGACTAGCGCGGCCAGGTGCAGGTCGCGGGCGGCGGCGCAGGCGCTGTAGGCGATCGTGTAGGCCGGGTCTCGGGCGTCGCGGCGGACCCGCTCCTCGTTCCAGGTGCGGTATGGAACGGTGTGCTCCACCCGCTCGGCCACCGAGGCCATCATCTCCACCGCGCCGATCGGGTAGGCGCCGATGGCCGTCTCCTGGGAGAGCATCACGGCGTCGGTGCCGTCGAGAATCGCGTTGGCCACGTCGGCCACCTCGGCCCGGGTGGGGCGCGAAGAGTTGACCATCGAATCGAGCATCTGCGTGGCGGTGATGGCGGGCCGGGCCAGCTTGCCCGCAGTGCGTAAGAGCTGCTTCTGGACGATGGGCACGTCCTCGATGGGCAGCTCGATACCGAGGTCGCCGCGCGCCACCATGACGCAGTCCGCGCCGCGGATGATCTCCTCGGCCGAGTCGACGGCCTGGGGCTTCTCGATCTTGGCGATCAGCGGCAGGCGGGTGTGCCGGCGCACGCTGGTGACATCCTCGGCCGTGCGCACGAACGACAGCGCCACCAGGTCGACACCGATCGACTCGCCGAAGCGCAGCATGTCGAGGTCCTCCTCGGGAACGGCGGGCAGGCCGCGCGTCGAGCCGGGGATGTTGAGTCCCTGGCGCGAAGACACCGCCCCGCCGATCTCGACCGCGGTCTCGACCTCGCCGTCGCCCGCGCGCACGTTCTTGACCCGCAGGCGGATGGCGCCGTCGGCCAGGTAGATGACGTCCTCGGGGTCGACCGCGCTGGCCAGCCCGCCCCAGCTGACCGACATCCGGACGCCGTTGCCGACCGTGTTGTCGCCGCACAGCAGCACGAGCTTCTCGCCGGGCTTGAGCTCGGCGATGTCGTCGTCGAGGCTTCCGATGCGAATCTTGGGACCGGGG
>JAFAZZ010000050.1 GCA_019239375.1 Solirubrobacterales bacterium
CCCGAACGCACTGCCGCCCGTGAGCAGGACCGCGTTCGGCCCTTCCGAGTTGGCCAGCGGCGAGAGGTTCTCGAGCTCTCGGGTGCCGGTCCCACCGCCGCGGACGTCGACGCTGCCCCGGCTCCCCGGCGGGGGGAGTACGACCGTGCAGCCGGTGCGACGCTCCGGATCGGTCCAGTGACCGACGCGGAACCCCTGAGGTAGGGACGAACCCGTCACGGCTGGCAGGCCGGACACCAATATGTGGTCCGGCCGCCGATCCGATCGCGGTCCAGCCGATGGCCGTCGCGCGGGCATCTCCCGTCCCGCCCCCGCGCCGCGATGAACCGGCCGGTATGGGCGCCACCCTTCCGGATGGCCGAGCGGACGGCTGCCCGCACCTCGCGGCGCAACCGATCGAGGTCGCTCATCGAGAGATCGCCGGTGAGGCGCTTCGGCGAGACCCGGGCCTGCCAGAGGATCTGATCGGCCAGCAGGTTGCCGATCCCCGAAATGGCCCTCTGGTCGAGCAGCCGGGCCTTGATCGGCGCTCGCCCGGCGCCGATCCGCCGCCGAAACTCGACCCGTCCCACCTCCGCGGCGTCCGGTCCAACGTGCGAGAAGTCGGGGTTCAGCACCGCGCGGCCCAGCCGGCGCTTGTCGCGTAATACGAGCCGTCCACCGTCGTCGAACCCGAGCGTAAACCGATCCCACCGCGAGCTGTCCTCCGGGTCGACGACGATCCGGCCGGCCATGCCCAGATGGAGTCCGAGGGCGGGCCCGTCCTCGGTCTCGAGCCACATGAACTTCCCGCGCCGATGCGCGGTGGCGAGGGTGTGCCCGGTCAAGGCGGTGGCGATCTCGCCTGGGGGGTGCGGCCGGCACACGTACGAATCGCGATCATCGACGTCAACGATCCGCCGGCCGAGCGCCGACTCGAGCGTTCGACGGGCGCGTTCTGCTTCGGGAAGCTCGGGCATCAACCGGCCCGAGCGTAGCGGCGTTTGTCTCGCCCGCATTCGGGTGAGACTCGAAAGGTCAGGCGTATTCGAGAAGGGAGGACGCCGTGGCAACGGGAATGGAGAGGAGCCGGACCGGCCCCCCGCCGCGGCGCACGCCGGAGCGCGCGCCCGGGCAAGGCGCAGACGCGAAGCGCGAGGGCCGCACCCGCCGCCGGTGGTTGATGGTGGGGCTGTGTTTCTTCGGGTTGACTGTCAACTACATCGATCGTTCGAACCTCAGCGTGGCCTTGCCGAAGATGAAGACGGCGCTGGGGCTGGGACCGGGCGCGGAGGGCGTCGTGCTCGCCGCGTTCTTCGCCTCCTATGCCGTGTTCCAGCTGCCCGCCGGACGCGCGGTCGACCGTTTCGGGGAACGGATCGTGAACGCGATTTCGGTGGCATGGTGGTCGCTGTTCACGGCCCTTACGGCCGCGACGCACAGCCTCGGGTCGCTGATCGCGGTCCGGCTCGGGCTGGGCGCCGGCGAGGCTGGTGGTTATCCGTCCAGCGCCAAGGCAGTGTCGGTATGGTTCCCCACCCGGGAGCGCGCTTTCGCCACCTCCATCTACGACAGCGGCGCGCGGATGGGCACGGCGGTGGCGCTGCCGATCGTGGCCGCTCTGGTGGCGTGGCTCGGCTGGCGCGGGTCGTTCATCGTCAGTGGCGCGCTGGGGGTCGTGTGGGTGCTCGTCTGGCTGGTCTATTACCGGCGGCCCCGGGAGGATCCGCAGGTCTCGGAGGCCGAGCTCGAGTACATCGAGCAGGGCGGGGCGCGGACACTGGAGAAGGAGGAGCGCGAGGAGCACCGCCATGCCTCAGCGGTCCGCTACCGCGACCTCTTCCGTTATCGGACCGTGCTCGGAATGATGCTCGGGTTCTTCTGCCTGAACTACGTCATCTACTTCTTCATCACCTGGTTCCCCACCTACCTGGTCGACGCGCGGCACTTCGACCTGCTCAAGCTGGGCGTATTCGGCGTGCTGCCAGCGCTGATCGCGATGCCCGGCGGATGGATCGGCGGGCTGGTCTCCGACCGCCTGTTGCGAAGTGGCAAGAGCCTCACGACCGCGCGCAAGATCCCCCTGGTCGGCGGCATGACCTTCTCCGCGGTGATCGCGCTGGCCGTGCTCGTCCCCACCGCGGCCGAAGCGCTGGCCCTCTTGTGCCTGTGCTACGCCAGCCTGACCTTCGCGGCGGCCTCCGTGTGGTCGCTGCCGGCGGATGTCGCACCCACGCCCGCACACGTCGCCTCGATCGGCGGGATCCAGAACTTCGCCTCGAACCTTGCCGGCGTGCTCGGTGCGACGACGACCGGCGCGCTCGTCGCCATCGCCGGGGGCTCGTTTGTGCCGGCGCTGGTGCTTTCGGGCGTCCTCGGCCTGGTCGGCGCGTTCTCCTACCTGGTCATCGTGGGTCGGGTCGAGCCGCTGCCGATCAACTGACTACCAGCGTGCGGCAAGGGCTTTGCCACCGGCGCCTCTGGCCGGTTGTGCTGATCCAGTCGCCGAGGTGACGCTTACGCCTCAGCAGAGCGCTACCGGGCGCACCATCGAGCCGGTCGCGCCGCGGATGGCCAGCGGAAGGCACACGAAGCAGAACTCGTACACGCGATCGCGGGCCAGCTCCTCGCAGTCGACCATCTCGATGATGAAGATCCCGCGCTCGTTCAGGAGCGCGATGTGGACCGGGTGCGGGTTGCCCGCGACGGTCGAGGGCAGCACCTCGAGCGCCTCGGTGTCGGCGCCTACCGCGACCGCGCCGTGCTCGGCCAGCCACAGCGCCGCGTCGCGGTCGATCCCGGCCTGCTCGTGCGCGGCGATGAACTCGGCATCCGGCCAGCCCGAGAGATAGCCGGTCCGGATCAGCGCCACGTCGCCGCGGCGCAGCTCGACGTCCTGCCGCGCGAGCGCGTCCCCCAGCTCCCCCGCCCCGATGGACTCGTGCGCGGCCAGAGCGGCCACGCCGCGCGCGCCGGCGACGTCGATCAGCACGCCGCGGGCAATGAGCGGCGGGATCTCGGTGGCGTCGCCGCGTAGCGGGCCGAAGTCTCCCGAATGCTCCTCTTCGCAGCTGCCGCCGAACCATTCGTGCCGGGCGCCGCAGGTGATGTGTGCCAGCGCGTCGACGTGCGTGCCCGAGTGCACCGTGCCCATCACCATCTCGCTCTGCCAGTAGAAGCTAACCTCGTTGTCCCCGAGCCAGTGCTGGTCTCCCTGGTTGGCGATACCATGCGGCGTCCGGTAGCTCAGAACCTGAAACGGCGGGTGCCCGGGAAAGATCGGCATGCCCGGGAAGGGCCCGCAGTCGAGGTTGTAGACCCGCCCGTGCTTCACTAGGGCCAGCGCCGCGAGCACATCGCTTGCCGCGGCGGCCGAGGCCGGAACCGCGCTGGGGTGGTCTGCGACCGGGGTCCCCTCCACGAAGCGGGCGTACCCGTCGGCAGCAGTCAATAACCTCGCGGAGTGTGCGGCGGCGGCCGGTTGCGGGTAGGACGAAGGAATGCAGGGTTGCCGGATCACCGGAGTCGACATCCGCGAGGTGCGCTTCCCGATGTCGCGCACGTTCGCCGGGTCGGACGCGATGAACGAGGCGCCTGACTACTCGGGCGCACACGTGATCCTGGCGGCGGCGGGAGTCGGCGGGTAGAGGGCAGCCATGACCACGAACCCCGACACCACCGGCGCGTTCGCCATCGTCAATCCGGACGACGCCGCGGACGCCTACGCCGGCTCCGACGTCCCGGGTGAGTTCCGCAGTCTGACCAGTGCTCTCGGGTGCGACCAGCTTGCCGTGACGCTGATCCGCATCCCGCCCCACGCGGACTTCGAACAGGGCACCGGGCACTTCCACGAGGAGATCGAAGAGCTCTATCTGCTAACCCGCGGAACCCTGACCATGCGCTTCGGCGGGGAGATCCGCACCGTCAGTGCCCCCGCGGCGGTGCGCGTCGCGCCGACGACGCCGCGCTCGCACCGCAACCAGGGCGACGAACCGGTCGAGATGTGGGCGATCTCGCGCAGGCTTGGCCGGGGCGACGCGACGAAGCTCGACGACTTCTGGGAGGCCTCGCCGGAAGCCCGTCAACACGCCGGAAAGACGTGAGGTCGGCCGTGGCCCCCCCGGGGGCTGACCGTCAGCCGAGCGTGAGCAGCTTGTCGCGGTAGTCGATCGTCACTGCGCCGAACTGCGCCAGGACGTCGGAC
Organism: Solirubrobacterales bacterium; assembly: GCA_019239375.1. Lineage (GTDB taxonomy): Bacteria > Actinomycetota > Thermoleophilia > Solirubrobacterales > Solirubrobacteraceae > Palsa-465. The sequence goes on from JAFAZZ010000050.1 coordinate 4,184, forward strand.
CCGAGGAGCCCGAAGCCGAAGCCGCCCGTCCCGGCGATCGGGGAGCTCGACGCGAGGATCGACGGCAGGGGCTGACCGCCGATACTCCAGTTCGAGAGGCGCACGCGGCGCGCCGACGAGCAGCCCGTCACGCCACAGAACTTATGCGGCTTGCCGACCCTCCTCAGGTGAAGGCGCCGGGCCAGGGCCGGGTTGACCAGCGTGACGCTCGCGCCGGTATCGACGAGGAACGGGAAGGCCCGGCCGTGGATGATCACCTTGGCGGCCACCACCGTGCCGCCTGTCCTCGAGCGCACGACGATGATGTGAACCACCGAGGCGGCGTGTGCGGGTCGCGGCGAGCCCGCCGCTTCGCCGACGGCGGCGAGGCCGACGATGGTCGTGAGGCAGACAACTATCAAGCGGCGCACGGCTCCTCCTTCGGTGCCCGGGTGTGGGCGCATCGTTCTCACCCGTCGGGGGTACTGTGGCAAACGCCGCGACGCGGGGCGTGGCGCCGGGCATGGATGTCCGGCGCAATGGCGGTCGCGGCGACGGCCGCACTCGGCATCCGTGCCTCGCAGACGCGGCCTGCCGCGCCACATCCGACGGACGCCGAGCGCAGCGAGGCCCAGATCAGAATGCAGTGGCCAGCGCCACCGGCACGACACGCGCGGCGCCGGCGCGGCGCAGCTGCCCGCCGACCATCGCCAACGTCCACCCCGACATGCGGCGGTCATCGAGGAGCACGCCCGTCCCGCGCGGCGGCGGACCCACTACGCGGAAGGCGCCTCGCACGTTGGCCACCTGCTGCGCCGCGTTGGCCATCTCGCGCTGGGGCGGACGTTGGGCGATCCGCTCGACGAGACGGACGAACGGGAGACCGAGCCGACTGCCGAGCCGCTCCACTGCCTCGCCCAGCCGCACCGAGGGAACGCACGTCACCCACTCGGCGCCGGCGGTGCGTAGGAGATCGGCCAGCACGGCCACCACGTCGTCCTCGAACTCGCCCGCGCGCAGACCCCGCTCGATAGCCGGCCACCAGCCGCCGTCGCCGAAGCGCGCGAGCGCCCATCCGGGCTCGACGCGCACGTCCTCGGGGATCTTGCGCATCGTCCCGCCGGCGTCGGGCGCCATCTTCTTGACCTCGAGTTCGATCGGCGTCGAGCGCAGATGCCGACCGGCGGCCTCGACCAACGCGGGATCGAGCGGTGTGGCGAACCGAGGACCGGCGCACACCGAACAGCGCCCGCAGTCGGCCGGCGCCGGGTCATCCAGCTCCTCCTGGAGAACGCGCATGAGGCAGCGTCCGTCCGATCCGAACGCGGCCATGGCTCGCTGCTCGGCGCGGCGGAGCGCGGTCACGGCCGCGTAGCGCTCGGCGTCATAGGTCCAGGACGCGTCCGTAACCGGCTTCCAGTGCGTGCCGGCACGAACCACCGCGCCCTCGACGTCGAGGATCTTCAGCATTGCCTCGATCCGCCCGGCGCCGAGGTTCACCACCGCCATCAACTCGCGTGTCGTGCGCCCGGCGTCGCCGGCCTGTTCGAGTTCGCCCACAACCGCCATGACATGCTCGCGGGCGGGAAACGCCTGCTCGATGAAGAAGTCCTGGATCCGCCGGTCCTCGCCGCCGCGCAGCAGAACGATGTCGGCGTGATCGACGCCGCGCCCGGCGCGCCCGATCTGCTGGTAGTAGGCCACCACCGAGCCGGGC
>JAFAZZ010000055.1 GCA_019239375.1 Solirubrobacterales bacterium
CAGCAGGGACGCTCCGGACTTGGCCGCGCTCGCCGCGCCGGCACTCCAGCAGGGACGCTCCGGAGTTGGCCGCGCTCGCCGCGCCGGCACTCCAGCAGGGACGCTCCGGAGTTGGCCGCGCTCGTCCGCCGGCACTCCAGCGGCAACGCGGCGTCACCCCGCGAACACGGTCGTTGGCCGTGCTCAGCGCAAGCGTTATGCTCGCTTGATTCACCGTCTGCCTCGTAGCGCCGCCCCGCTTCTGGTGCGATTGCCGCCGATCGCGGCGATCAGCGGTCTGGTCTGCGTCGTGGCCACAGGCAATTCCGCACTCGCCCGGCCCCTGGCGCTGTTGGCAATCATGCTGGCGCCGGTGCTTCTCCCCCGAACCGTCCTCTACCCGCCCCCCGCGGAGCCGCCATCCGACGGCACGGACGCCGACAGCGGAGGAGGCGGAGGTTCCGGGTCAGATCCGCCCAAGCCTACGGGCTCGCCGCGGGGAGGTATTCCCCTCCCGGACGCCGAGCCCGCCCAGGTCCGCCGCCGCGACCACGACCGTCCCGCCCTCGTGCCGCGCCGGCAGCGCCGCCCGGCGCGCGAGCCCGAGCCCACGCCACACCGCGCGCCCGCACGTAAAGAGCTCCCGCGGCGCTGACCGCTTGCCCCGGTCTGACCGCGTTGCCCGCTCGCTGAGCGCTACGCCAGGGCGCTGAGCGCCCGCGGGGCACGCTGAGCCTGTGCCGAGGCGCCAACCTCAAGGTGCCAGCCCCCGGGTGCCAGCCCCCCGGGGCGCGAACCCCAAGGCGCGAACCCCAAGGCGCCAGCCCCCCGGGGCGCCAACCCCAGGGCGCCAACCCCGCTACCTTCTCGCGGACATGCCCGATGCCGGCGTTCATCGCGTGGTCGTGGTCGGTGGCGGCTTCGGCGGGCTACAGGCGGTGCACGGTCTCCGCCGTGCCCCCGTCGAGGTCACCCTGGTCGACCGCCGGAACTTCCATCTCTTCCAGCCGCTGACCTATCAGGTCGCGACCGGCGCCCTGTCACCGGGCGAGATCGCCTATCCGCTCCGGGCGATCTTCAAGCGCTACGCCAATACCCGGGTGGTTCTGGCCGAGGTCGCCGGCTTCGATCTCGCCGCCCGCCGGCTGCAACTGAACCCGGTGGCGGACGCGCCCGCGCCGGACTCGCTCTCCTACGACACCCTGATCGTGGCGGGCGGGTCGCGCTACTCGTACTTCGGCCACGAGGAGTGGAGCGAGTACGCGGCCGAGGTCAAGTCGCTCGAGAGCGCGCTGATGGTACGCGGGCGGATCCTCGCTGCGTTCGAGGCCGCCGAACTCGAGACCGATCCCGAGCGGCAAGCCGCCTGGCTCACCTTCGTGGTGGTCGGGGGCGGCCCCACCGGCGTGGAGATGGCCGGCCAGATCGGCGAGCTGGCCCGCGACACGCTACGCGGCGATTTCCGCCGGATCGACTCTCGTAACGGCCGGATCCTCCTCGTCGAGGCCGCCGATCGGCTGCTCACAAGCTTCCCTCCGTCGCTTTCGGCCGAGGCGCTGCGCTCGCTCGAGCGGCTCGGCGTCACGCCGATGGTGGGCTCCACCGTGGTCGACTTGGACGCGAGCTCCGTCACGATTGATCACCCCGGAGGCGCGGCGGAGCGCATCCCGGCCCGCACGATCATCTGGGCCGCCGGCGTCACCGCGTCGAGCCTGGGCGCCACGCTGGCTGAGCTGACCGGCTCCGAGCTCGATCGCGCCGGCCGCGTCGCGGTCGAGCCGGACCTCACCCTGCCCGGACATCCCGAGGTCTTCGCGCTCGGGGACATGGTCCGCGTGCGCGCCGCGGACGGCCGGCCGGTCACGCTTCCCGGCGTGGCGCCGGTGGCGATGCAGCAGGGACGCTACGCGGCCGAGGCGGTGCAGGCGCGGCTGCGTGGCCAGGAACCGAGGCCGTTTCACTACCGCGACAAGGGGAACCTGGCGACCATCGGCCGCGGGGCGGCGGTTGCCGACATCAAGGGCCTCAAGCTGAGCGGGTTCATCGCCTGGCTGACCTGGCTGTTCGTCCACCTCTGGTACCTGGTGGGCTTCGAGAACCGCGTTCTCGTGTTCATCAACTGGTCAGTCAGCTTCTTCACCCACGGTCGCGGTGCGCGCCTGATCACGGCACAGGCCGCCGAGGAGGCCGGCGACCGCCCGCGCGCCGGCCCGGCGAGCCACTGACGCGCCCGCAGCGACTGACGCGGCCCGCCGCCCCTCCGCCTAACTACCGGCCTCATTGCCGGCACACGGCAAGCTGGCCGCGCGCGGGCGCCGCCAGCGCGACGCGAGGGCAGGAACGACCGCTCGCCTCGAGCGCCAGCCGCCACGTGCCGCCTACACGCCTCAAAATCGCGGTGACATACACGCCGTAGCGCCGGCACGGATCGCTGCGGCGACGCACTGCCCCGGCGAGCGCAGCCCGGGTCCGAGTGATACGGAGACACCCCAGCGGGAAACGGTACGCCTGGGTCGCGGCCGCCAACGGCACGGCGTCCGCCACCGCGGCGCTGGGCACAACCGTGGGCGGTCGCGCGGCGGCTCCACGAAACATCCCGACCTCGCCACCCACGAGCAGCGCCCCCACCACAGCGCCGAGGACCATCAGGCCCGCGGCGCCACGCCCAACGAGCCGACCGGCGCGCGCGGTAGCCGTGCGGCGGCGCGGCCCTGGCACGACCGTCACCTCCATGACCGTCACCTGCACGACCGTGACCTGCGCGGCCGAAGGCGGATCGGAACCATCCACGGCGCCATGCTGCGCCATCTGCGCAGTATGGCGCCGCCGGAGGCTCGTGAGTCACACTTCTGCTATGGGCCGGATCATCGCTCTGTTGCTCGCCTTCGCCACGATCTCCACCTCAGCGGCAGGCGGCGCTGCGATGCCGCGCACGGCTGCCGGCGCTGCCGCGCTCAAGCCGCACACCGTCTGGGACCCGATCCCGTTCGGCCCGAAGCGTAAGCAGGAGATGGCGGCCTACGCGCGTCGGCATTACGGGAGCTTCATGCGCCCGACCTGGCGCCTGATCGACCCCCACGTGATCGTGATCCACTACACGGACTCGCCGACCTTCCGGTCGACCTGGAACACCTTCGCGAGCGACGTGCCCGACCCCGAGCTCCACGAGCTGCCCGGCACCTGCGCGCATTTCGTGATCGACACTCACGGCACGATCTACCAGCTCGTCTCGCTCACGACTATGTGCCGCCACACGGTCGGCCTCAACTGGACCGCGATCGGCATCGAGCACGTCGGCTTCAGCGACGCCCAGGTGCTGGGCGATCACCGCCAGATCACGGCCAGCCTGAAGCTGGTGCACTGGCTGCGTTGCCGGTTCCACATCCAGACCGGGAACGTGATCGGTCACAACGAAAGCCTGTCCAGCCCCTACCACCGCGAGGATGTGGCCGCGCTGCGCAGCCAGACCCACTCGGACTTCAACCACGCCGACATGCAGACATACCGCCGGCGCCTGCGCTCGCTCGGGGGGTGCGCGTAACGATGAACCACTCCGAGCTCCTGATCGGCGGTCTGCTGGTGGCGATCGCCGGCTTGGGCGCGTTCGCCCGCCGGCTGTCGATCCCCTACCCGATCGTGCTCGTGGTCGGAGGCGTGGTGTTCGGCTTCATTCCGGGCGTCCCCACGGTCAAGCTCGACCCGAACGTCGTCCTCGTCGTGTTCCTGCCGATCCTCGTCTACAGCGCGGCCTTCTTCGCCAACCTCGGCGACATCAAGTCCAACCTGCGCGGAATCACGCTCAGCTCGGTGGGCCTCGTGCTGGTGACGATGGCTGTGGTGGCGGTCGTCGCGCACGGTCTGATCGGGATACCGTGGGCGGCCGCGTTTGCCCTCGGCGCAGTCATCTCGCCCACCGACCCGCTCGCCGCCGGCGTGATCATGCGCGGACTCGACGTACCGCGGCGGTTGGTCAGCGCGGTCGAGGGGGAGGGGCTGTTCAACGACGCGACGGCGCTGGTCGCCTATCGCGTCGCCGTCGCCGCCGTGGTCGCCGGCTCGTTCTCGCTCGGCCAGGCCACCCTCGCGCTCATCGCGGATGCCGCCGGCGGGATCGCGATCGGTCTCGCTGTGGGCTGGATCATCGCCGAGGTCCGCAAGCGCACACCCGACCCGCAGATCAGCGTCACGATCTCGCTGGTCAGCGGCTACGCGGCGTTCGTGCCGGCCAACGCACTCGGCGCATCCGGGGTGCTGGCCGCCGTCACCACCGGTATCTATATGGGAATCCGCGGGCCGAGCATCATCCCCGCGCGCGTCCGCCTTCAGGGCTTCTTCACCTGGGACATTCTGGACTTCATCATCAACTCCGCGCTGTTCGTCCTGGTCGGCCTGCAGCTGCGCGGGATCGTGCGGTCGCTCTCGGGCTACCAGACGTCGCAGCTGATCGGCTGGGCGTTGGCGATCTGCGGCGTCACCGTGCTCATCCGCATGGTCTGGTTCTTCACCGTCCCCTACCTGATCCGCGCGCTCGACCGCCGCGTGAGCCAGCGCGAACGGCGGGTAGGGCCCGGACCGCGGCTCGTTATCGGGTGGAGCGGCATGCGCGGCGCGGTGTCGCTGGCGGCCGCGCTGGCCTTGCCGCTCACCGTCAACGGCGGCGGGCCGTTCCCCGATCGCAACCTGATCCTGTTCCTCACCTTCGCGGTCATCTTCGCCACGCTCGTCGTCCAGGGGCTATCACTGCCCATGCTCATCCGCCGCCTGCATATCTCAGACGAAAGCGCCGCTCAGACCGAGGAGCTCAAGGCCCGCCTGGTCGCCACCAAGGCCGCTCTGGCCCAGATCGATGCGCTGGCCGCCGAGGAATGGACGCGCGAGGACACGATCGAGCGGATGCGCGCCGCGTACCAGTTCCGCAAGCGCCGCCTGGCCGCGCGGGCCGGCAAGATCGAGGACGACGGTTACGAGGACCGCTCGCTGCAGTACCAGCAGGCGCTGCAAGCCGTGCTGGCGGCGCAGCGCGACGCACTCGTTGAACTGCGGGGCGAGGGGACGATCTCGAACGAGACGATGAATCGGGTCATCCAGGAGCTCGACCTGGAGGAGTCACGCCTCGAGATCTGACGGCGCCTCGCGCGGATCAGTACGCGGCTGGTCCGCCGGTGCTGATCCCGACCTTGTCTCTCGATTAGGCTGCGCGCTCCAGCCAGCAAGCAAGGAGACGGTGATGAGCGAGGAGCGGGTCAAGTTCGTGCTCGACGAGCCGGAAATCCCGACCCACTGGGTCAACCTGATGGCGGACCTGCCCGGCGAGGCGCCGCCGCCGCTGCATCCCGGCACCAAGCAGCCCGCCGGCCCCGATGACCTGACTCCGATCTTCCCCATGGGCCTGATCCTCCAGGAGGTCTCGGCCGAGCCCGAGATCGAGATCCCCGAGCCGGTCCGCGACGTCTACAAGCTGTGGCGGCCCACCCCGCTCTACCGGGCGCGCCGGCTCGAGCGTGTGCTCGATACCCCGGCCCACATTTACTACAAGTACGAGGGTGGCTCGCCGCCGGGCTCCCACAAGCCCAACACGGCTGTGGTCCAGGTGTACGAGAACGCGCAGGCCGGAATCAAGAAGCTGACCACCGAGACCGGCGCCGGCCAGTGGGGCTCGGCCCTGGCCTTCGCCTGCGGCCTGTTCGGCCTCGAGTGCGAGGTGTGGATGGTCGGCTCGAGCTATGACCAGAAGCCCTACCGGCGCTCGATGATGGAGACCTGGGGCGCCACCGTCCACCGCTCGCCCTCGGACGTCACCGAATCCGGTCGGGCCCAGGCCGAACACACCACCGGCTCGCTCGGCATTGCCATCTCCGAGGCGGTCGAGGTGGCCGCGCAGAACCCGGACACGAACTACTCGCTCGGGTCGGTGCTGAACCACGTGCTCTTGCACCAGACCGTGATCGGGCAGGAGGCGCTGGCCCAGATGGCGATGGCTGGCGAGGAGCCTGACGTGGTGGTCGCCTGCGTCGGCGGCGGCTCGAACTTCGGCGGGCTCACGTTCCCGTTCCTGCGTCGCGTGATCCGCGGCGAGGCCAAGACCCGGTTCGTCGCCGCCGAGCCAGCGGCGTGCCCGACACTGACCCGCGGCGTCTACGCCTACGACTTCGGAGACACCGTCGGGCTGACCCCGCTGATGCCGATGTACACGCTCGGCCACGGCTTCGTCCCGCCGCCCGTGCATGCCGGCGGGCTCCGCTACCACGGTGATTCGCCGCTCGTCTGCGGCCTGGTCAAGCAGGGCCTGATCGAGCCGCGGGCCTACCGGCAGAACGAGACGTTCGAGGCGGCGGTGCGCTTCGCCCGGGCCGAGGGGATCATCCCGGCCCCGGAGCCGGCGCACGCCATCCGGGCGGTGATCACCGAAGCCGAGGCGGCGCGCGAGGCCGGCGAGGAGCGGGTGATCCTGTTCGGGCTGTGCGGGCACGGCAACTTCGACCTGAGCGCCTACGACGCCTACCTGGCCGGCAACCTCGAGGATCCCGAGTTCTCGCAGGCCGACCTGGACGCGGCGCTGGCCGCGTTGCCGGAGGCGCCGGCGCTGGTCTGATTACTGGGCCGCCTTCGGCGGCGTCCATGGGACCGTTCCGCCGGGCGTCCATGCCCGGCGGGGCGCGACCCTTAGAGCTCCGCCAGCTCCTCGAACAGCGCCCGCGCCGCCGCGATCCCGAGATCGACGTACTCCACCCGCAGGCGCTCGTTCGGCGAATGGATGTTCGCGTCCGGCAGCGAGAAGCCCGTGATGATGGTCGGGATCCCCTTTTCCGCCAGCGCCGCCGCGATCGGCAGCGTGCCGCCCGAGCGGACCAGCGCCGGCCGGACGCCGACAGCGCGCTCGAACGCCCGCAGGCCCAGCCGGATCGCCGGCGCATCGGGCGAGACCAGCGCCGGCGGGGCGGAGGAGAGCAGATCAACTGCGAGATCGAGACCGGCCGGCGCGCTCTCGCGCAGCAGCCGCTCGAACTCCCGCGCGATCTCCGCCGGGTCCTGCTCGGGCGCCAGCCGGATCGACACGTTGGCGTCGGCGCGCACCGGAAGCACCGTCTTCTGGGCCTGGGGCGAGCCGCTCTCGATCCCGTTCACATCGAGCGCAGGCTCCGCAGTTGTCCGCGCGTAGAACTCCTCGGCGGCCCA
>JAFAZZ010000072.1 GCA_019239375.1 Solirubrobacterales bacterium
TGCGCCTTGAGCGCGGATCCGTAGGTGTCGTTCGCCTGCCTGGCTCCCACAGCCGTCAACCATCTGTTGTTGGAGGTGAGCAGTGGGACGTAGATGTATCGGGCTGGATGTGCACCGGGAGTTCGCGCAGATAGCGCTGTTGGAGGACGGCCGGGTGAGGCAGGTCGGGCAGATCTCGTTGACCGATGAGGGGCTGCGGATCTTCGCTGACAGCCTCGGCCCGGAGGACGAGGTCGCGATCGAGGCGACGTGCAACACGCACGCGATCGTCAGGCTGCTCGAGCCGCACGTGGCGCGGGTGGTGGTGTCCAACCACAAAAGACCCGCGCGATCGCCGAGGCCAAGGTCAAGACCGACAAGGTCGGCGCCGAGGTCCTGGCACAGTTGTTGGCGGCCGACTATGGGTGGCTGACCAGGCCACTCAGACGTTGCGTCGTCAGGTCGCCCGCCGGGCGCACGTGGTCAGACAGCGCACACGCTTGAAGAACCAGGTGCAGTCGATCCTGCATCGCAACCTGATCCCGCGCTGCCCGGCCGCGGATCTGTTCGGGATCAAGGGCCGCTGCTGGCTGGCCAACCAGCCGCTGCCGACCGATGAGGCGCTCACGGTCCAGGCGCTGCTGCGTCAGCTCGATTTCCATGGCCAGGAGCTGCGGATCATCGACGCCGAGCTCGGCCGAGTCTCGCTAGCCCGGAAGTCAAGCGGCTGATGACCATTCCCGGCGTCGACGCCACCATCGCGCTGTCGATCGTGGCAGCGGTCGGGGACTTTCGCCGGTTCCGGCGGCCCGAGCAGCTGGTGTCCTATCTCGGGGTCAACCCGCGCGTCAAGCAGTCTGGCGGCCAGCCCGCCAGCCACGGGCGGATCACCAAGCAGGGTCGCGCCCACGCGCGCGGGATGCTGGTCGAGGCCGCTTGGGTGGCGGTCAAGACCCCGGGTCCGCTGCGCGCCTTCTTTGAACGCGTGCGGTCCCGCCGCGGGATGCAGATCGCCGTGGTCGCGACCGCCCGCAAGCTCGCGGTGCTGTGCTGGACGATGATCGAGCGCGACGAGGACTACGTGTTCGCGCGCCCATCGCTGACCGACAAGAAAGCTCCGGGCACTCGAGCTGTGCGCTGGCCTGCCCTCCCGCCGCGGCCAGAAAGGCAAGGCCGCCGCGTACTCCCTCAAGGAGGTCCGACGCCGCGAGCGCGAGCTCGCCGAGCAAGCCGAGCGGGCATACCGCCAACTCGTCGCCGATTGGCAGTCCAAGCGCCTCACCAAACCCAAACCCGAACCGGGCGTGGCCGCCGCCAATGGGACGCGACTGAAAAGGCCCTCTGCGGGGCAAGCTGCGCGGCAGGCATCAGTCCCAGAACCTGCGCTTCGCTCGGGGGTCGACCACGCCCTGAGCTAACCCTAACGCACCCGGCTGGTGCCAACAGCGTCCCTCTGGGACGAGGATCTCGCACGCCCCCACACCGGAGGACACCCCATCCCGACCCGTTTCGCCGGCGTCCCTGCCAGCGAGCGACATCCTCGCAGCCCCCAACCTCCACCACAAGCACGGGAGAACGGCTCGAATACTGCCCTGAAATCCAACCCACGGCCTTGACACTTTCATCCGTCGAGCGGAGCTTGGTCCAGTGCTCTGAGGGGAACAGGTAGAAGGCGATTAGGTCCTCTTCGGCGTCCTCGAGCAGGCGGCAGACCTTGGGGGCGATCGGTTGGAGGCGGGCGATCACGTGACCGATCCGCTCGCGCGCCTGGTCTTGGCTCTCGGCGTTGAAGACTTCGCGCAGGGCGGCGGCGACGAGGCCGCGCTGGTCGCGGCGGCAGTGGTAGAGCATGTCTCTGACGAAGTGAACAGTGCAGCGCTGCCACGGACAGGCCAGGACGCGGGCGATCGCCGCCTTGAGCCCCTCGTGATCGTCAGAGACGGCCAGCCGGACGCCGCCCAGGCCGCGCTTCTTGAGGCCGCGGAGGAACTCGGTCCAGAACGCGCCGGACTCGACCTCGCCGACGTCGAGGCCGATCACTTCTCTGACGCCGGACTCGTGCACGGCGTAGGCGACGATGAGCGCCTTGGACACGACGCGCCCGTGATCACGGACCTTGACGTGTTTGGCGTCCAGCCACAGGTAGGGGTAGGCACCCTCCAGCGGCCGCGAGCGGAACAGCTCGACCTGCTCATCCAGAGCGCGGCACATGGCTGAGACACGGTCCTTGGTCATCCCCTCGATCCCCAGCTGCTCGACCAGCCGATCGACCTTCCGGGTCGAGACACCGTTGACGTACGCCTCGAGCACGACCGCCACGATCGCCTGCTCCGAGCGCCGCCTGGGCTCCAAGAACGACGGGAAGTAGCTGCCGTGGCGCTTGCGCGGGATCAGCAGCTCGAGCTCCCCGACCCGCGTCTCCCACGGCCGCGGGCGATACCCGTTGCGATGCGTTATGCGCGTCTCGGGCGTGACCTCGCCCAACTCGGCGCCGATCTCAGCCGAGATTTCGCCCTCCATAAGCTCGCGGGCGACCAGCACAACCGCCTCCCGGACGAAATCCTCAAGCCGCCCATCCATCGTCTTGGCGACGACATCGGCAAGCGCCATCCTCTGACCTTCGACCATCGTGGTGTCTCCTTCTCGCAGCTCTGTGGTGGAGCCGACGAGCATGAGCGCCACGGTGGTCGGAACCGCTCACAGCCCGGAATCCCGGCGACCCAAAACCCGGACCGCCACGGCCGACGCCCTCAGAACGGCTTACAGAACGTCAGTCTCGATCCCGAACCCGGCGAAACCGCCCACCGCGACCGTTACACCACTTCTACCGCTACGACC
>JAFAZZ010000090.1 GCA_019239375.1 Solirubrobacterales bacterium
AGCCCGTCCGGCCAGAGCCTGGGCCAGCGTCCCGGCCGAGTGGCCGCGCGCGGGATGCACGACGACGCCCGCCGGCTTGTCGACGACCAGCAGGTGCTCGTCCTCGTAGGCCACCATAAAGGACGCCTCCTCGTCGGGGACGACCGCCGATTCGGCCGGCGCCGCATCGATCGAGATCGCCTCTCCCGACCGGACCAGGTGGCGCTTGGGGACGACGGCGCCGTCAACCCGGACTCGTCCGGCGTCGATCAGCGTCTGCGCGCGCGCTCGTGAGCCGACCGCATCGGCCAGGAACCGATCGAGGCGCGTACCCGCGACTTCCTCGGGCACGCGTAGCTCGATACGCGCCGCGGCGCTCACCGCTTCGCGCGAGGACCCGCGAGCACCCACAGGAGGACCAGCACGCCGAACGTGATCGACATGTCGGCGACGTTGAAGGCCGGCCAATGGGGCAGTTTGATGAAGTCGGTGACGGCGCCGCTCGCGATCCGATCGATCAGGTTCCCGACCGCGCCGCCGACGAGCATCCCGGTCGGCAGCCACAACAAGCGCCGATCGGGGTGCCGGACGAAGTATCCGATCAGCAGCGCTAGCGCGGCCAGGGTGAACACCAGCACGAGCGTTCCGCCGCCGGAGAAGATGCTGAACGCCACGCCCGTGTTGCGCACATGCACGAGGTGCACGCCGGGGAGGAAGCTCTTCGACTCGCCGGCGTCGATGCCGGCGGCGAGCGTGTGCTTGGTCACTTGATCGAGGACCAGCACGATCCCGGCGACCAGGCCCGCCCGCGCGAACGCCGCCACGCGGCGCGATGCCGTCGCCTGCCTCATCTCTTCCTCCAGGGTGCCTTCAGCCCGCGAGCACGACCCTGCGCATCAGCCCGCGATCAAGTTGTGCACGATCGTCCGCACCACGTAGAGGAGGATGATCGCGATCATCGGGGTGAAGTCGAACATGCCGATGGGCGGGATGAAGCGGCGGAAGATCCGCAGGTAGGGCTCGCAGACGTCACGCAGGAAGTTCATGATCGCGTCGACCGCGCGGGAGTAAGACGGCCGCAGACCCAGCGAGAACATCATGTTGGCCAGGATGTAGACGAAGATCAGCAGGATGTAGACGAGGAACAGCGCGTCGACATAGTTGGCGATATCGGCCCGCGAGATGGCCGCCAGCGAGATCATCGCCCCGCCCCCACCACGGCGTCGGCCGCATCTTGAAACGCCGCTCGCACGCCGGCCCGCTCCAGCGCCGCCAGCCCGCGCGCCGTCCAACCCCCGGGCGAGGTCACCTCGCGCCGTACGGTGAGCGTGTCGTATTCGCGCTGCTCGAGCAGGGCGGCGGTTCCGGCCATCGTTTCGGCCACGAGACGACCGGCGAGCCTGGGCTTCAGCCCGTGGCGAACCGCGGCGTCGACCTGCGCCTCGGCCAGGAGGGCCTGGTAGGCCGGGCCGACGCCCATCACGGCGGTGGCGGCGTCGAGCAAGCTCTCCGGGACCGTGATCACGCTCCCCAGCCGACGGAACAGCTCGAGCACCTGGGCCTCCACCTGCGCGTCGACCTCGCGCTCGGGCGCGTAGCACATCACGCCGCGCCGGACCTCGACCGGGGTGTTCGGCATGAACCGGAACACCGGAACGCCGTACTCCTGGCGCAATGCTCCCGCGCCGATGCCGGCGAGCACCGAGGCGACCGCCTCGGCGTGTCCCCGCAGCTCCCGCGCCACCGAGCACCACTGCGCCGGCTTATGACACAGCACCACGAGATTCGCGCGGTCGGCCACCTCGACGTTCGAGTCGAACGCCTGACCCCCCAGCTCGGACGCCAGCTCGCGAGCCCGGCCCGATCCACCGTCTGAGACGAGCACGGGATCGCCCCACCCGCGCGCGAGCGCACGAGCCATGTTCCCGGCACCGATCAGTCCGACCTGCATGACAGGGAAATCTACCGCTGGCGGGGAGCGCGGCCGGGACGGGGTTGACCACGGCGCTGCACCCGACCCACGGCGCCGCCCGCGACGGCCCGTCAGCTCTGGTTGAAGAAGCCCTTCTCGAGCAGCCGCGCGCGCTCTTCGGCGGAGACCTCGACGTTGCGCGGCGTGAGCAGGAACACCTTGTCGGCGATCCGCTGCATGCCCCCGTCGAGGGCGTACGTGAGTCCGCTCGAAAAGTCGATCAGCCGCTTGGACAGATCGTGATCGGTGTTCTGCAGGTTGAGGATGACCGGGATCGCGTCCTTGAACTTGTCTGCCACGTCCTGCACCTCGTTGAAGTTCTTGGGCGCTACGAAATGCACCCGGTCGGCGCCTCCGCGGCCGTTGCCACGCCCGCCGCCAGCCACCGGGCGCAGCGAAGCGGTGCGCCGATCCGCTTCGGGGTCGTCGGCGAAGATGTCATCGAACTCGTCGCGACGGCGGCGGGAGCTCAGGCGGCGCACGTTCGGACGGTCGCTATAGGCATGCTGTGCCTCGGCCTCGGGTTCGCTGTAGGGCTCGAGGTCGTCCTCGTACTCCTCGTCGTCCGCCAGGCCGAAGTACATCAGCGTGCGGTGCCAGGTGTCTCGTAGGGCCATCTCGGATTCGGTCTTTCGCTGGGAGGCGGTGATTCCCTGCCGTGATTATGACGAGCCGCCGCGGTAGAGGCTGGTGCCGAGCCGCACAATCGTGGCGCCCTCCTGGACGGCGACTAGGTAGTCCTGGCTCGTGCCCATCGACAGATGCTCCAGACCGTGCTCACCGGCGAGCTCTCGCAGCGCCGCGAAATGCGGCCGGCTCGCCTCCGCCTCGTCGGCCAGCGGCGGCATGCACATCAGCCCGACGACCCGGACCGGGCATCGCTCGAGAAAGCCCGGCAGCTCGGCCGGCGCGATCCCGCTCTTCCCCGCCTCGCCGGCCATGTTGATCTCGACCAGGACCTCGGTGGACGAAGTCCCATGGCGCTCGAGCTGCCCCAGCGCCGAGTCGCTCGCGACGGTCTGGATGTAGCGCACATGGGGCAGGACCTGCTTGACCTTTCGGCTCTGGAGCTGCCCGATGAAGTCCCAGGTGAATCGGCCTGGATGCGCCTCGGCCTTGGCCACCAGGTCCTGCGCCCGATTCTCCCCGAGCAGCTGAAGGCCGGCATCGGCCAAGACCTCGAGCTCATCGACCGGTACGTACTTGACCGCGGCGAGGATCTGCACCTCGTTGGGATCGCGTCCGGCCTCGGAAATCTCGGACCGGACCCGGTCGAGGTTCGCGCGGACATCGTCAGCGCGCAGGCCGGTGATCAGCTCAACCACGCGATCCCGGCCTGCCGCCCGGTCACGCCACGATCGCGCCGGTGGGAGAAGAACAGGGACTCGGGCGAGCAGATCGTGCACAGGCCGGCGTCGTGCACCCTGTCGACCCCGGCGCGCTCGAGCTGTTCGCGCGCGATCGCCTTCAGATCGAGGCGGCGCCCGCGCCGGACGTGGTGATCGGACTCGGCGAAGGCTCGGTGCACCTCCTCGCCCACCTCGTAGCAGCAGACACCGGCGCCCGGTCCGATCGCCGCCTCGAGCGGCCCGGCGACGCCGAGCTCGCGGACCGCGCGCACGCCCTGGGCCACGATCCCTGCGGACAGCCCCCGCCATCCTGCGTGCACCATCGTGACGGCGCCCCGTCCGGCGATCGCGATCGGCAGACAGTCCGCCGTGAGCACCATCGGGGCCACCACGCGCAGCGGCGTCGCCAATCCGTCCGCCTCAGGCAGCCCGACGCCCTCGTCCGGGAGGGGCGCGACTCCCTCCGCCGGGAGCGCGCTGATCCTGCGCACGTGCGTCCCGTGGACCTGGCGGATGTGCGCCGGCGGGACCCCCACCTCAGCCTGCACCTTTGCTCGGTTGCGCTGCACCGCCTCGGGCCGGTCGTCCGTCAGGCGACCCAGGTTGAGGCTGGCGTACGGCCCGGCCGAGAAACCTCCGCGGCGCGTAGTGAACAGCGCGTGGGCTCCCGGCAGGTCGATGCCCAGGTGCTCGTCGCGCGCATAGAAAGGCTCGGGCAATCTCAGCTCAGGCACGGGGATCAGGCTACTGCGGGGCGCTTCGGGCAGCCCGCACTGCCTCGGTGAGCTCCTGCTCGCGATCGCGGGCTCGGCCATCCAGCTTGGCGGCCAGTGCCGCCCGCAGCCCACGGCCAATCGCGGGACCCTCGGGCACGCCGGCGGCGAGCAGATCCCGGCCGTCGATCGAGAGCCGCACGTGGCGCAGGTGCTCGAGCCACTCGCGGGCTTGGCGCTCGGGCCCGAGTGCTCCGGCGAGCGCCACCAACTCGGCCGGAGCGCCCGCCACGGCGGCGGCGATCTCGGAGGGAGCCTCTGCCCCCGCCAGCGCGCCGGCCAGCTCCTGTGCGCGCGTGGCGGCGGCCACAATCGCATCACGATCGCCGGCCTCGAAGGCGAGCCAGTCGAGCAGCGCCGGCAACTCTGGCTCCGGCACGCCACGCGAGGCCAGCGCCAGCACCAGTCGATCCGGCCGTCCGTCGGTCGCAAGCAGCGCCAGCCCGCGCCGGGCGAGCGCCTCGTGCTCCAGGCCAAAGCCAGGGTGAAGCGCGCGGTCAAGCCCGAGCTCGCGCAGGCCGGTCAACGCCCGCGCAGGGTCGCGCTCCCGCGCCAGCAGCCTCAGCTCGGCGCCGAGGCGCGAGCCGCTGACCGTCGTCAGCGCGCCGCCTTCGATGGCGCCGGCGGCCAGGCCACGCGTGTGCGGCTCGATCTCGAAGCCGAGCCGGTTCGCGTATCGCGCCAGGCGGAACAGGCGCGTCGGGTCGTCGAGGAAGCTCGCGTCGTGCAGCACGCGGAGCCGGCGGGCCTCGAGGTCCTCGAGCGCCCGCGGCGCCGCGTGCAAGTTGCCCGGCTGCTCGCCGCCGAGGGCAATCGCCATCGCGTTCACGGTGAAGTCGCGCCGGGGCAGGTCCTCGTCGAGCCGCGCCGGCTGCACGTCCGGGAGCGCTCCGGGCCGGGCGTACGTCTCGCGGCGTGCCTGCGCGATGTCGTAGGCGAACCCGTCTAGCAGGACGGTTGAGGTCCCGAAACGGTCATGCACCTTGACCTCGCCTCCCAATGACGCCGCGAAGGTGGAGGCGTCGCCCTCGACGACCAGGTCGAGGTCGGATGGTGCCCCACCTAGCAGGAGGTCTCGCACCGCGCCGCCGACCAGGTGCACGCCCGCGCCCTCGTCCACGCGGGCCAGCAGCGGCTTGGCCGCCGGCAGCGCCCTCACGCGCTCGAACAACTCGCCTGGGTCGCGCAGGTCCACCGCGGCATCTTCCCGCCCGCGCGAGGAATCCGGACCTCTGGCTAGCATGATCGGCATGCCGAGTCCCGGTTCGCGGCGCCGTTGGCTGCTGCGGGGGCTCGTCGCCGTGATGGTCCTGCTGGTGATGCTGGGAGGCGCGGTGGCGGTCCTCCTGGCCCACGCGCCTGGCAACATCTCCCACCCGAGCGTCGAGTTCACCGCCCCGACGAGCACCACGACCACGACGACTGGGCCGCCCGAGCAGACGGCCGTAGTCGTCGACAACTTCGCCTGGCCGCGCTACGGCTTCAACGCCGAGCGCACCCATGTCTTTCCGGGTGCAAAGGCGCCCGCGCCGCCGCTGCACGTGGGCTGGCGCTTTGAGGACTACGCGCTCCTCGAGTTCCCGCCGGTGATGTACCAGAACAGCCTGTACCTGATCGACGACAACGGCGCAGCCAAGGCGCTCGACAAGCGCACCGGCCGCAAGCTGTGGGAGACGAAGGTAGGAACGCTGGCCGCGGCGTCGCCCGCGCTCGGGGTCAGGCAGGGGCTGATGTACCTGGCGCTGCTCTCGACCAACGGCAACGCGACGCAGACGCAGGTGCCGGGCAACGGCCTGTTCGTCGCGCTTTCCATGAAGACCGGCCGGGTCGTATGGTCGAAGCCGATCCCGCCCGGAACCGAGTCCTCGCCGATCGCGTGGGGCAACGCGGTCTACTTCGGTGATCAGAGCGGCAAGCTGCATTCGCTCGACGCCAGCACCGGACACGTGAACTGGACCTATCAGGCGAGCGGCGCGGTCAAGGGCGGCCCCGCGCTGTCGAACGGAGTCCTGTACTTCGGCGACTACTCCGGACGGGCGTACGCGCTGAACGCCGCCACCGGCCACAAGATCTGGGCGGTCAACACCAATGGGGCGGATTTCGGCTTCGGCTCGGGTAACTTCTATTCGACTCCGGCGATCGCCTTCGGGCGCGTCTACATGGGCAATACCGACGGCCGGGTGTACTCGTTCGCCGCGAAGACCGGCCAGCTGGCCTGGGCCACCGAAACGGGCGGCTATGTGTACGCCTCGGCGGCCATGCAGAACACTCCAGGTCTCGGCCCCACCGTGTACCTCGGCTCCTATGACGGGAACTTCTACGCCTTCGACGCCCAGTCGGGCGCGATCCGCTGGCGCCACCCGGCCGGCGGGAAGATCTCGGGGTCGGCCACGATCGTGGGCAACGTGGTCTACTACTCCGACCTCGGCACCAAGAGCACCGTCGGCCTCGACGTGAGGACCGGCCGCCCGGTGTTCTCATTCCGGGATGGGGCGTTCAACGCCATCGTCGCCGACGACGGGGCGGTGTATCTGAGCGGCCGCACGATGCTCTACCAGATGCTGCCCAAGCATTAGTGAGCGCCGGCGTCGCCGAAGCGCTAACTTAATCCGAACACGGCGCTCGTCGCCGTCAACACAAAATCCCCGCATACGGCGTGCAATGAGGCTCGCAGGGAACATGCGTTCGACACGTTCCTGCTATCCTTGTTCGTCTATGCGTTGTCGTAGTGGAAGCCACTGCCAGGAGTCGGCCCTGCCGGGTCGTAGGTTCTGCGCGGAGCACGCGGCGGAGCTTGATCGCATGCGCGAAGAGCTCAAGGACGCCGCGGCCGCCCGCATTGGCCGCGGTCGGCCGAAGCGGTCATCTACGTGCTGCCGTCCTGGCTGTTATGAGCCCCGCGTCCCGCCCGCCGCGTATTGCGATGCGTGCGCCGCCGCCGGATACGTGGAAGAGGCCGCGTAAACGCGGCCGAATCATCCGGGCCAACATAGATACCGCAGGTTCACCGAGCCAGGGCGTGGATTCCGCGCCTGGCCGGCCGCTGCCCGAGCTGGATTCCAATGGGCCTCGCTCCGCTCGGCGTCCTTCGGACGGTGTCGCGGCAGGCCGTCAATCAACCGGCCGGACCGCCACCCCGTCCGAAGCCAGCTGCGCCTTCGCCTCGGCCACCGTGTGCTGCCCATAGTGGAAGATCGATGCGCAGAGCACGGCGTCCGCGCCGGCCCGGACCGCGGCGCTCAGATGCTCCAG
>JAFAZZ010000220.1 GCA_019239375.1 Solirubrobacterales bacterium
ACCTCGAGGAGATGCTCACCAACGCCTTCGTCGCCGCGCTGGTCACCGAAGCCCAGATCGATCAGGCAATCGCTCGTTGGAAGGGCTCGCCCGGGATGACCCGGTTGAACGCGATCCTCCATCAGGATGGCGGACCCCGGCGCACCCGCTCCTGGGGCGAGCGGCGCCTGCTCTCGCTCGTCCGTCAGGCCGGCCTCCCCGTGCCGCTCACCAACCGGATGCTCCACGGCTACCAGGTAGACGCGCTGTGGCCGGATCACCGACTCGTCGTCGAGATCGACGGGTACGGCGCCCACGGCGGCCGCCGTGCGTTCGAGACCGACCGTGCCCGCGACGCTGCTCACGTGGCGAACGGCTACCGGGTGATGCGCTTCACCGCGACTCAGCTGGACGAGCAGCCCCTCCTCGTGATCGCTCAGTTGGCGGCTGCGCTCGCGCTGGCCTCGGACACGAATGCCGTCACCAGCGCGGCGTGATCGCCGGCCCGGGTAATCGCGACCAGCTCCGACAACGGCGCCCCGGCGACCGGCCGGTAGGTGACACCATCCAACGCCAGCCGGTTGACCGAGGCGGGTACCAGAGACACGCCGGTGCCGGCGGCGACCAGGCCGATGATCGTGAGCATCTCGGGCGCGTACTGGATCACCTGAGGAGCGCCGCCCAGCGCGCCGATCAGCAGATCGTGAAAGCCCGGCGCCTGCTCGCGCGGGAACAGGACGAGCGGTTCGGCGGCGAGCCGGCGCCGCGGCACCCGGCGCAACGCGGCCAGCGGATGCCGCGCCGGCAACGCAGCCACCGTTCGCTCGCGAAGCACGGTCTGGACGCGCAGCTCGCCGTCGTCGTCGATCGGGGGCCTGACCAGGCCGACGTCGGCCGCGCCGGTGCGGATGGCGCGCAACTGATCCACGGTGGCGCGCTCACGTAGCTCGAGCTCGACCCCGGGCCTGGCCCTCCGGAACCGCTCGACGGTCCCTGGCACGATCGACAGCAGGGCCGAACCTACGAAGTTGATCCGCAGTCGTCCGCTCTGGCCGGTGTCGATCCGACGGGCGGTGGCGACCGCGCCCTCGAGCTCGCTCAGAATGGCTCGGGCATCGCGCAGGAACGCTGCGCCCGCTGGCGTGAGCTCCACCCGCCGACGGGTCCGGATCAATAAAGCGAAGCCGAGCTCCTCCTCCAGCGCGCGGATCTGCTGACTGAGCGGGGGCTGAGAGATGTGCAGCCGCTGGGCGGCGCGGCGGAAGTGCAGCTCCTCCGCGACGGCGACGAAGTAACGCAGCTGACGCAGCTCCACGAGAATGATTCGATCAGCGACTCAATCGAGCTTAATAACATATTGGACACGATCACCGAGACTGACGTAGCGTCCGCGGGCAAAGTGTCCTTCCTGCTCACCTGCCCCAACTGCGGTACCCGCGAGGTGACCGACTTCGGCTACGGCGGTGAGATTTCGTCGCGGCCGAGGGAGCGCCCAACCTTGAAGGAGCTCGGCGAATACAACTATTTCCGCCGAAACCGCGCCGGCGTGCAGCGCGAGTGGTGGTTTCACCGCTCGGGCTGCCGGGCCTGGTTCATCGCCGAGCGAGACACGACGACCAACGAAGTGCTGCTGACCGAGCTTCCTCGGGAGCCGGACGGCGAGGGCGCCGCATGAGCCGGCTGCCCCAGCAGCCCGGCGAGCGGATCAACCGCCAGAACGTCCTGCGCTTCACCTTCGACGGAAAGCCCGTCGAGGCCTACGAAGGCGACACGATCGGTTCCGCGCTGTTCGCCGCCGGCCGACGAACGTTCTCGCGCAGCTTCAAGTACCACCGCCGGCGCGGCCTCCTGTGCTGCGCGGGACATTGCCCCAACTGCATCGTGGCCGTCGACGGCGCGCCCGGCGTGCGAGCGTGCGTGGAGCCGGTAGAGGAAGGCATGCGGGTCGAGCACCTGAACGCTCAGCCCGGGCTTGAACTGGATGTGATGCGCGCCACCGATCTCCTCGGCAGCCGCCTGACCCCGCCGGGCTTCTACTACAAGACGTTCATCCGGCCGCGCCGGCTGTGGCCGCTGTACGAGAAGGTCCTCCGTCACGCCGCCGGCCTCGGGGTCCTGCGTCGCGAGCAGCCGGAACGCGAGTGGCGGACCGAGTACCGCCGGCGCCACGCCGATGTCCTCGTCGTCGGCGGCGGCCCGGCCGGGACGAACGCTGCCACCGCCGCGGCAGAGGCGGGCGCCGACGTGGTGCTGGTCGACGAGGGCTTGATCGACCCGATCGAGGGCCTCGAGACCCTCGGCCGCGCGTCGGCGCTGGGCTACTTCGACGGGATGGTGCCGGTTTGGCAGGCCGACACCCTGCACCAGATTCGCGCGCGGGCGCACGTATTCGCCACCGGGACGATCGAGCAGCCGCTCGTGTTCGCGGGCAACGATCTTCCCGGGGTGATGCTCTCGGGCGGCGCGTTGCGCCTGCTCGAGCGCTACGCGGTCAGCGCCGGCACGCACGCGGTGATCGCCGCCACGTCGGATCGCGGGCTCGAGGCGGCGGCGAGGCTGCACGATGCGGGCGTCCAAATCGTCGCCGTGGCCGACCTGCGGATCAAGCCGGGCGCGGTGGCGCAGACGCTCGAGGCACGCGGCATCAGCGTGATGCAAGGCCACACGGTCGTCGAGGCCAGGGGCGGCAAGCAGCTCAGCCAGGCGGTGCTGGCATCGCTCGGGGGCGGTGCGGCGCTCAGCTTCGACTGCGACCTCGTGGTCGTCTCGGGCGGCTTCATGCCGGCTACCTCGCTGCTCTCGCAGACCGGCGCCGACACGACCTATGACGCGCAACACGGTTACTTCGTCCTCGGCGCGTTGCCGCCGAACGTGTTCGCCGCCGGCGAGGTCGCCGGTTACGACACCCTCGAGGCGGCGGCGCGCTCGGGCGAGCGGGCCGGTCGCGCGGCCGCCGGTGCGCCCGCGACCGGAGACGGAGAACACGCGCCGCGACACGACACGCCCACACCTGCCACCGCCGTCCCGCCGGCCGTGTCCGGCGCGACGCGCGGCAAATGCTTCGCCTGCCTGTGCGAGGACGTCACCGCCAAGGACATCCACCTGAGCGTGGAGGAGGGGTACGACTCGATCGAGCTGGCCAAGCGCTACACGACCGCGACCATGGGTCCGTGCCAGGGACGGATGTGCCAGCTCGCCTCGATCCGCCTGATGGCGCTCGAGACCGGTCAGGATCTGGCCAGCGTCGGCACCACCACCGCGCGCCCTCCGTACACCAGCGTGCCCATGGGCGTGTTGGCTGGCCGCACATTCGAGCCGGCTAAGCGTTCGGCCATCCACGGTCGCCATCGTGAGCTGAATGGCAACATCAAGTGGGCGGGCGACTGGCGGCGGCCGTATGACTATGGCGACCCGCAACAAGAAGCCATGGCCGTCCACAAAGCCGCCGGCCTGATCGACGTCTCCACCCTGGGCAAGCTGCTTGTGTGCGGCCCGGACGCGGGCGAGTTCCTGGACCGCCTTTACCCCAACCGATTCAGTGACCTCAAACCGGGCCGGATCCGGTACGGCGTGATCAGCTCAGACGCCGGCCGAATCGTCGATGACGGCACGATCTGCCGGATCGACGAGGACACCTACTACGTCACCACCACCTCGAGCGGGGCGGGCGTGGTGGAGGAGTGGTTCTCGTGGTGGCTGGCCGACTGGCGGATGGACGTCCGCCTCACCGACCTGACCCAGGGCCTCGCGGCGATCAATCTCGCGGGGCCACAAGCGCGCGAGATCCTCAAAACCCTCACCGACCTCGACTGCTCGGCTGAGGCGTTCAAGTACCTGGACGCCAAGCAGGGCAGCGTGGCCGGCGTCCCCTGCCTGATCCTGCGCATCGGCTTCGTCGGCGAGGTCGGATACGAGATTCATTTTGCCGGCGCGTACGGGGAGCATGTCTGGGACGCGGTGATGGCGGCGGGCGATAAACACGGCATGAAACCCTTCGGACTCGAGCCCCAGCGGATCTTGCGCCTGCAGAAGATGCACATCCTGGTCGGGCAGGACACCGACTCGGAGTCGACGCCGTTCGGCGCCGCCTTGCCGTGGATCGTCAAGCTCGACAAGGACCAAGACTTCATCGGCAAGTGGGCGCTCGAGCACTACGCCGAGGAGGAGCCGCCCGCCCGCCTGGTTGGCTTCACGCTCGGCAACGGCTACGTCCCGACGGAAGGCGCCGTGATCGTCGACGCGCTGGGCGATCCGGCCGGACAGGTGACGAGCGCGCGCTTCTCACCGGTGCTCGACCGGGTGATCGGCATGGCCTGGGTGCCGAGCCCGCTGGCCCGGGACGGCGCCCAGGTGACGATCTCCGACCGGGGTCAGACGGTCTACGCCCACATCCAGACGAGGCCGTTCTACGACCCCGACGGCGAGGTGCTGCAATCGTGAGCCTCGCGTTCCTAAGTCCGGTGGGGGAAGCGATCGCCCGCAGTCCGATGGAGCGCATGGCCAAGGCAGACGGCGCGCGCTTCGAGGTCCGCGAAGGCTGGAACGTGGCCGTGGATTACGAGGGTCCGGGCAGCGACACCGTCAGCTGGGCCGATGTGTCTCAC
Source organism: Solirubrobacterales bacterium (assembly GCA_019239375.1). GTDB lineage: Bacteria > Actinomycetota > Thermoleophilia > Solirubrobacterales > Solirubrobacteraceae > Palsa-465. The sequence continues at coordinate 4,584 of JAFAZZ010000220.1, forward strand.
TTGCGAAAGTGGGAGGTACCCGGCGACGGCGTCGCCGGCCTGGGGACGGCCGGGCGCGAAGGCGAGGCATGGTGGTGCGGAGTGACGGGGGATCGGGTGTTGGTGCTGGGCGGTTCCGAGGCGCCGGCCGACGGCCTCGACGTGACGTGCAACTACGCTGGGCTCACTATCCTCGGACCCCAGGCCCGCGAGACGATCGCGCGGTTCTGCGCGATTGACCTCCGCCCGCACATATCACCGCCGCGCAGCTTCCGGCCTGGCTCGATCGCGCGGCAGCCGGGCATGATCCTCGTCGAGGCGCCGGACCGCTTCCTGCTCCTGTTCGGCTGGGCGATCGGCGAGTACATGTGGTCGGTGGTCGCGGACGCAGCGAAGTATCTCGGCGGCGCGCCCATCGGCCTCACCGAACTGAACGATGCTTGAGATCTTCCGAGCTCGCCGCATGTGGCGCCGGCAGCGCGAGCTCAGGCCGGCCTACGACGTGGTGATCGTTGGCGGCGGCTCGCACGGCCTGGCCGCCGCGTATTACCTGCAGAAGGACCACGGGATCCGCAGCGTCGCGGTGCTCGAGAAGCGCTACATCGGCTCGGGCGCGGCCGGCCGCAACACCACCATCCTGCGCTCGAACTACAAGACCCCGGAGGGCGCCAAGTTCTACGACGCCAGCGTCAAGCTCTACGAGGGACTTGGACAACAGCTGGGCTTCAACCTGCTGTTCTCGCAGTGCGGGCACCTGACGCTGGCCCACTCCGACCGTGCGATGTTCGTCATGGCCAACCGGGCCGAGGTCAACCGCTTGAACGGGATCGACTCGCGCATGATCTATCCCGGCGAGATCAAGCGCCTGGCTCCGGCCATGCGGGTCGACAATGCGAATGCGACCTATCCGATCATGGGCGCGCTGTACCACCCGCCGGGCGGGATCATCCGCCACGACGCGGTGGTGTGGGGCCTCGCCCGAGGCGCCGACCGCGGGGGCGTGGAGATCCACCAAGACACGGAAGTCCAGAGCATGACGCGCTCCAACGGGCGCATCACGAAAATTCACACCAACCGCGGCACGATCAGCGCCGGCCACGTGCTGAACTGCACCGCCGGATGGAGCACGCTGATCTGCGACATGGCCGGCGTGCCGCTGCCGATCACCACCCACATCCTTCAGGCGTGCGTCACCGAACCGGTCAAGCCGCTACTCGACGTGGTGATCGTCTCCTCGCAGATGCACGTCTACATCAGCCAGACCGACCGGGGGGAGTTCCTCATGGGAGCCGAGATCGAGCCGTGGACCACCTACCGGATGCAGGGCACGCTCAACTTCCTGCAGGAGGTCACCAGGCATACGCTCGAGCTGTTCCCCCAACTCGAACGGGCGCGGCTGCTGCGCAGCTGGGCGGGGCTGTGCGACCTCAGCCCGGACTACAGCCCGATCCTCGGCAAGACCGAGGTAGAGAACTTCCACATCAGCGCCGGCTGGGGCACGTACGGGTTCAAGGCCGCCCCGATCGTCGGCAGGACGCTCGCCGAGTTGGTGGCCACCCATCGGACCCCGGACCTGATCGCGCCGTTCGCGCTCGAGCGCTTCTACGAGGACAAGCTGGTCTCAGAGCTTGCCGCGGTGGCCGTCAGCCATTAGAAGGTGCAAAGCAGCCGATGGCATCAAGCATTGGAGAGGGAGCGCCCATGAAGACAAGCCTCGAGATCGCCCAGGAAGCCGTTCTCCAGCCGATCGAGCAGATCGCCGAACGGGCCGGGCTCGAGCCGGACGAGATCGAGGCGTACGGCCGCTACAAGGCCAAGGTATCGCTATCGGTGCTCGACCGGCTCGGGGACGTGGCCGACGGCAGGCTCGTGGTGGTGACCGGAATGACACCGACGAGGGCCGGCGAGGGCAAAACCACCACTTTGGTCGGGCTCACCCAGGGCCTCGGCGTGATCGGCTGCAAGCCGGTGGCCTGCCTGCGCGAAGCCTCGGTCGGCCCGGTGTTCGGCATCAAGGGCGGGGCGGCCGGCGGCGGCCTGACCCAGGTCGTCCCGATGGAGGACCTGAACCTGCACTTCACCGGCGACATCCACGCCATCGGCGCGGCCAACAACCTGCTGGCGGCGATGATCGACGCGTCGATCCTGCACGGCAACCCGCACAAGATCGACGCGCTGCGCATCGGGTGGCGGCGCGCGGTCGACATGAATGACCGGGCGCTGCGTGACATCGCGATCGGCCTGGGCGGGCGCGCCAACGGCTACCCGCGCGAGACCGGCTTCGACATCACCGCGGCCTCCGAGGTGATGGCGATCATGGCCGTGGCCCGGGACCTGCACGACCTGCGCAGGCGCCTGGGCCGCATCACCGCGGCCTACCCCTACGATGGCGGCGAGCCGATCACTGCCGAGGACCTCCGGGCGGCCGGCGCGATGACCGTGCTGCTCAAGGACGCGCTCAAGCCGAACCTGGTCCAGACGCTCGAGGGCCAGCCGGTGATGATGCACTGCGGCCCGTTCGCCAACATCGCCCACGGCAACAACTCGCTGGTCGCCGACCTGATCGCGATGAAGCTGGGCGACTACGTGGTCACCGAGTCGGGCTTCGGGTCCGACATGGGCATGGAGAAGTTCTTCGACATCGTCTGCCGCTTCGGCAAGCTGACGCCGTCGGCGGCCGTCCTGGTCACCACGGTGCGGGCGATCAAGCACCACGGCGGCGTGGCCGACGATCCCCGAGTCGAGCGCTCGGCCAGCCTCCAGGCCATCGAGGTGGGGATGGCCAATGTGCGCCGTCACCTGGCCATCATCCGCGCGTTCGGCGTTCCGGCCGTGGTCGCGGTGAACCGCCGTCCGGGCGACACGAACGAAGAGGTCGAGCTGGTCAAGCGCCTGGCGCGACAGGCAGGCGCGTTCGCCGCGGAGGCCAACGAGGGCTTTACCAGGGGCGGCGCCGGCGCCGCCGATCTGGCCGAGGCGGTCGTGTCGGCCTGCGAGGAGCCGAACACGTTCCATCAGCTCTACGCGGACGACGCCCCGATCCAGGACAAGATCGAGGCGGTGGCCACACAGGTGTATGGCGCTCGAGAGGTCTACTACTACCCGGAGGCGGAAGCCAAGCTCAGCCAGTTCACCCGCGAGGGCATGGATCACTTTCCGGTATGCATGGCCAAGACCCACCTGTCGCTGTCGGCGGACGCGACCCTGCTAAACGCGCCGGAGAATTTCACGCTGCCGGTCCGCGACATCCGCGCCTACACCGGCGCCGGGTGGCTCGTGCCGCTGTGTGGCGACATCGTGCAGATGCCGGGGCTGGGCAAGGAGCCGGCCGCAGCGAACATCGACATCGACGCCGAGGGCCGGACCATCGGACTCTTCTGAGAGCTCATTCGAGGGGCTGTTGGACGCCGTCGCAGCGCGCGTGCCGGCGCCGGGCGGCGGGTCCAGCACGGCGTGGGCGACCGCCCTCGCCGCGTCGCTGGTCGAGATGGCGGC
>JAFAZZ010000244.1 GCA_019239375.1 Solirubrobacterales bacterium
CGGATCGCCGCTGGCGGCGGTCTCCCGCCAGCTCGCCTACCTGGACGCGCAGGGCGGCCGGCCGAAGGGCTTCGCCGGTCAGCGCCTCGACCGCAACGTCACGCTCTACCGTGATGGAACATAACCGCACACTCGCGGCTGCCAAGAAACCGAATGTGGATTCAGGCTCGTATATGGGTCACAACGCGACACTCGAGGTGCCGGTTGGTCTCGAGTGTGCGGATATGACCCCGGGGAGGGGCCTCGCTGCGATCGGCGTCCGTCCGATGTGGCGCGGTAGGCCGCGTCTGCGAGGCATATGTGCCGAGCGCGGCGTCGCCGCGACCACTGGGCGGCCGGGCATGCGCGCCCGGCCGGGGTCGCGCGTGCGCCGGCCGGGCCGGGACGCTCAGCGCAACGGCTCCAGGGATGCGGCGCGGACGGGAGGCCCGCCGGGCAGGGACGCCCGGCGGAACGGCCCCAGGGACGCTGCGCGAAGCGCAGCCCAGAATTAGCCCACTACTGTCTCGACCGTCTCGATCGGCTCGAGCTGCGAGATCTCCGAGCGCCGATCTTCCCAATGCGGAGGGATGCACATGTGCGTGCCGAGCTCCTCCTCGGACTCGTCGATCGTGAACCCCTGGGGCGTGCCGTAGGCGATCTCGACCAACAGTCCGCCCGGGCTGCGGCAGTACATCGAGAAGAAGTAGCCGCGGTCCTTGGGCTCGGAGACGTCGGTGAAGCCAAGCCCGACGATCCAGTCCTTGACCTCCTGCTGGTTGGCCGCCGAGACCACGTCGAACGCCTGATGGTGGATCGTGCCCTCGCCGAACTGCCACGTGCCCTGGGGCAGATCCGGCTCCTCGGCCAGCTCGAGCTGGCGCCCGTAGCCCTGCTCGTCGCCGATGCGATACTGGTGGTGAGGGCCCTCGGAGGACACGAGCTCCCCGCCCAGCGCCTCGGTGAAGAAGAAGTGCTGCGGGTCGGTCTCGCGCACCGAAGTGGTCGTCCCGTACGCGCCGCGGATGGCGTGCTCCGCCGGGACCACCGCGTCGTAGGGCTCGCGGTCGTCGGTATCCGGGTCGCCGACGATCTGGTACTCGATCCCGCACGGGTGGCGGAAGAACAGTCGCTCGGTGCCAAAGCGCTCGCCGCGCTCGTGCTCGACGCCATGCTCGGACAGGCGGTCGGCCCAGAACCCGAGCGCGTCGGCCGGCACCGACAGGTTGAGCGACTTGGCCTGGTTGGTGCCGCGCTTGCCCATCCAGCCCGCCTGGCGGTAGGGGAACGCGGTCAGCAGCGTGCTCGGGTCGCCCAGCCGGTTGCCGTAATAGAGGTGGTAGATGGGGATCTCACCGTCGAACAGAACCGTCTTCTTGACGCTCTTGAGCCCGAGCAGTCGGACATGGAAGTCGTAGTCCTCCTGGGCGCCGCCGACGCAGAAGGTCAGGTGGTGGGTGCCGCGGATGAAGCCCCGCATGTTCCGTCTCCTCTTCCTCGTGGTACTGGCCCGGCGATTTTAACTTCGCGCGATTTGCCAATCCGCGAACACGTTGCCGGGAACGACCCAGGTGCGCCGGCCCTTCGCGAGATCGGCGATGACCGTGAGCACGCGATCGACCCCGGTGCTCCAGGCAGGGTTCAGCATCAGGAACGGGTGGAGGATGAGCGTCTGGCGCCCCCGCGACGCGATCAGACGCTGCTCGAATTGGGCGGCGAGCGCGTCAGGATCGAGGGGCGCCTCGGGATCGCCGCGCTCGACGCGCAGCGACGCGAAGCTGTCCATCAGGTGATAGGCGTCGACCAGGTCCCAGTCGAACGGGATGTAGGCGAGCCCGCCGTCGACCACGGCCTCAGAGCCCTCGGGTGAGCACCAGTCGAAGCCGTTCTCGCGCAGGAGCGTTGGCGAGCGCGTGCTCAGCGCGCCACCGGGCGGACGGAAGCCGCGCGGACGCAGACCGAGTGCCTCGAACGCGCGCACGCCGCGGGTAAGCGCAGCGCGCTCGGTCTCGGGTGGCAGGCTGGTCCACTTCTCGTGTGCCCAGCCGTGGTGGCCAACCTCGTGCCCGCGCGCAGCGATCTCACGGACGGCGTCCGGATAGAGCTCGCAGTTGATCGCCTCGACGAAGAAGGTGGCGGTCAGGCGGTGGCGGTCGAGCTCGTCCAGCAGCCACGGCAGGGCCTCGAGGACGGAGGAATCGCGGCCCAGAGGCATATCCGGCGGCTGCGTGCCGCGCTCGAGCGCGCTCGCCTCGCCCAGGTTGTCGAACGTGACCACGAGCGCGCTCGGCAACCGATCCGGGCCGAAGCCGTCCACGACCGCCATCGTATTGTTCCGGCGATGCCTGCTTCTCGAGTGGCCTTGGTGACCGGTGGAGCGGGCGGCATCGGCCGCGCGATCGTCCGCGCGCTGGCCGCCGACGGGCGGCGCGTCGTGTCCGGGGACATCGTCGAGGAGGCGGCCGACGAGGCGGCGCTGGCCGTCCATCTCGACGTGAGAGACAGCGGTTCGGTCGATGCGGCGGTCACCTGGGCCGAACGCGAGCTCGGGCCGATCGAGATCCTCATCAACACCGCGGGGTGGGACGAGTTCCGCTCCTTCCTCGAGACCGACGAGGAGTTCTGGGACCGGATCATCGAGCTCAACTACAAGGGGTGCCTGCGGGTCTGCCGCCGGGTCGTGCCCGGGATGGTCGAGCGCGAGTACGGCCGCGTGGTCAACATCTCCTCCGACGCCGCGCGGGTCGGCTCGTCGCTGGAAGCCGTGTACGCCGGCGCCAAGGCTGGACAGGTGGCGTTCGGCAAGACGCTCGCCCGCGAAGTGGCGCGCCGCGGCGTGACCGTCAACAGCGTGTGCCCGGGCCCGACCGAGACGCCGCTGCTCGAAGGGATGCTGGGAGCCGGCGAGGCCAGCGCGAAGATGGTCGACGCGCTGCGGAGGGCGGTGCCGATGCGACGCCTGGGGCAGCCGGAGGATGTCGCCGCCGCCGTGGCCTTCCTGGCTTCAGAGCAGGCCGGGTTCATCACCGGCCAGACCCTGTCGGTCAGCGGCGGGCTTACGATGGCGTGAAGCTTGGCTCGGGCCCGCGATCGGGAATTCGATCGCGCTGCGCGAAGTACTCCGCGCCCTCGATGCTGATGCGCGGCGTCACCCGGTCGAGCCACTTCGGCATGAACCAGTTGCGGTCGCCCACCAGCACCATCAGCGCGGGGACGAGCAGGCAGCGCACGACGGTGGCGTCGAGGATCACCGCGACCGCCAACCCGACTCCGAACTGCTTGATGGTCGGATCCCCGTTGAGCACGAAGCTGCCGAACACGAACACCATGATCAGGGCGGCGGCGGTGATCACACGGGCACTGGTGACGAGGCCCGAGACGACCGAGCTCTTGTTGTCCTCGCCCGCATGGACGTGCTCCTCGATCTGGCTGACCAGGAACACCTCGTAGTCCATGGACAGCCCGAACAGGATCGCGAACATGAAGAGCGGCACGTAGGAGACGATCGGGACCGCCCCCTTCAGCCCGATCGCGCCGCTCAGCCACCCCAACTGGAAGATCGCGGTCAGCACCCCGTAGGAGGCGCCGATCGAGAGCAGGTTCATGACCGCCGCCTGCGCGGGGACCACCACGGTGCGGAAGGCGAGGATGAGCAGCAGGAAGCTAAGTGCGATCACGACGGCGATCTGAAGCGGGAGCTTGGCCGAGATCCTCTTGGCCAGGTCGACGTAGCCGGCCGTGCTGCCGCCCACGTAGGCGCGCATGTCGGTGCCCTTCTCGGCATTCGGGATCGTGCTCGTGCGGAGCTTGTTGACGAGGTCGGCCGTCTGCGTCTCGGCCGGACCGGCCTTGGAGATCGCGTTGAAGTACGCGGTGGTCGCGGCCTTGTCGAGCTGCATCGGCGAAACCCCGGCCACTCCCGCGGTCGCGGTCACATCTTTCTGGAGCGTGGCCAGGCGGGGGTCGCTGGTGCCGTTCTGGGCCGGCGATCCGAGCTTCACTGCGATCAGCAGCGGCCCGTTGACCCCCGCGCCGAAGTTCTCGGAGATGAGGTCGTAGGCGCGGCGAGCGGTGGTCGAGGTGGAGAGGGCGGCGACATCCTGCTGACCGAGCGTGAGCGAGAGCAAGGGGATCGCGAGCGGGATGAGGATCGCCAGTGCCGCCAGTCCAGCGACGATGGGCAGCTTGGCGATCTCGTGCGCCCACTTCGCCCACAACCCGTTCCGCACCTCTTCATCGGTGGCGGGATGACGCACGCGCAGCGAGTTGATGCGCGGACCGAGCAGGGCCAGCTCGGCGGGGAGCAGCGTCAGCGCAGCGAGGACCGCGATCACCACCGAGATTGCGGCCATCAGACCCATCGTTGTCACCAGCGGGATGCCGGCCACCGCCAGCGACACCAGCGCAATCGTCACCGTGCAGCCGGCGAAGAAGACGGCTCCTCCCGACGTGGCGGCCGCGCGCGCGATCGACTCGTCGATCGGCAGGCCATCGTGCAAGCCACGGAAGTGCCGCGTCACGATGAACAGGGCATAGTCGATCCCCACGCCGAGGCCGATCATGGTCGCGAGCGTGGGTGCGACGGTCGGCACCGTCGCGACGTGGCCGAGCATGCGGATCACCGCGAGCGTCGAGAGGAGGGCGAAGATCGCGGTCACGATCGGGAGCAGCATCGAGGTGATCGTCCCGAAGGTGATGGTGAGGATCACCATCGCGGCGATGATGCCCACGAGCTCGCTTGACTCGGTCGATGGCTTGGACACCTTCTGGCCGAGCTGTCCGCCGGTCTCGACCTGTAGGCCCGCCGCCTTCGCCGGTTTGGCGGCCGCGTCAATGATCGTCTGCGCGTCGGATTTCGAGAGCGAGCCCGGGCTGACCGCCAGCGTCACCGAGATGTAGCCGGTGGCCTGGTCCTTGCTGAGCGCCGAAGCGCCCTGTGGCGTCAGCGGGTTGACCACCGCCGCCACGTCCTTGGTCTCCGACAGGTTCGCTGCGGCCTGGTTCACGGCGTTCGCGTTGTTCTGATCGGTGAGCTTCCCGGTTTTGGCGTGGAGGACGATCGGGCTCGTTCCGTTGGCCTGAGCCGGGAAGGAGCTCGTCAGGGTCTGGGTCGCGTGCTGGCTGTCGGTGCCGGGGAGCGAGAGGTTGTCGTTGGTGTTGTCGCCGAGCCGGTGCGAGACCACGACCAGCGCGATCGTCGCCACCAGCCACGCGCCGAGCACCACCCATCGCCGGCGCACGCAGAAGCGGGCGAGTCCGTACAGCACACCGGTCACGACTGTTGCACCCCCTGGGTCACGGAGAGGCCAGCTTCCCTGCGCAGGTGCGGATCGTCCCGCGGCGTGCGGACAAAGTCAAGGAGCCTATGAACGCCATCGGCGGGGGCGCACGCGAACATGCCGGAGGCGGCGATCGAAGTGCCCCTCCCCAAGGCGCTCACGCATGAAGTTGACCGACACCCTTTATGAAGTCGAGAACGGTCTGGCCTGGATCACAATCGACCGTCCCGACCGGATGAACGCGTTCCGCGCGAAGACGGTCGACGAGCTGATCCATCTGTTCACGCGCGCCTGGGCTTCGACCGAGGTCGGCGGGATCTGCCTGGCCGGCGCTGGGGATCGAGCGTTCTGCGCCGGCGGGGACCAGAAGCAGCGCCGCCGGGACGAGGAACGGGCGCCCGAGTTCGGAACCTACCGGACGCGAGCCTCGCGGTAAGTTTCGGGCTAGGCCACGCCAGCTTCGCCGGTGGGCGCGTGCGCCACGCCAGCCTCGCCGGTGGGCGCGTGCGCCACGCCAGCCTCGCCGGTGGACGCGTGCGCCACGCCAGCCTCGCCGGTGGGCGCGTGCGCCAGGCCCGCCTCGCCGGTGGGCGCGTGCGCCAGGCCAGCCTCGCCGCTGTCGGCCGACGCGGCGCCGGCGGCGCGGAGCACCGAGTCGAGCAGACCGGGAAAGCGCGCATCGAGGTCTTCGCGCCGGAGCGAGTTGAGGCGAGTCGTGCCTTCCAGACGCTGTTGGATCACGCCGGCCTCGCGCAACACTCGGAAGTGATGCGTGCACGTCGACTTCGTCACCGGGAGGTTGAAGCTCTTGCAGGTTCGCCTGTCCTCGAAGGCCAGCGCGGACACGATGCGCAGCCGCATCGGGTCACTGAGGGCATGCAGGACCGCTGCGAGGTCGATTTGGTGGCGTGCGGGGTGCGAGAGCGGGTCTGACTGTTCTCGCACGGCGGGCGGCTCGACCAGCCGCGCAGTTGCCGCTGCGGCCATCCCCTGTGTGGCGTACGTACTCATCACTCCCTCAGTCTAGTACGACGATCGTCGAACATGCTGCTATCGTTCGACGAACATCGTACTCGCCGGATCCAGGGCAGGTTTTGTCGAATCGCGCGCCTCTGAACCGTCTTCCCGATATGAACGCTAAAACCACCTCCCACCCAACCCCCCACCTCCGCGCGACGCTGCTGCTCGCCTGCCTGGCGCAGTTCATGGTGGTCCTGGACGTGTCGGTGGTGAATGTCGCACTCCCCGCCATTCGCGGCGCGCTGCGCTTTTCCGAACAGGACCTGCAGTGGGTCGTCAACGCCTACACGGTCACCTTCGCCGGCTTTCTGCTCCTGGGCGGCCGGGCCGCTGACCTAGTGGGGCAGCGCCGAGTGTTCGTCTCCGGGTTGGTGCTGTTCAGCGTCGCGTCGCTGGCCGGCGGGTTCGCCGATACGCAGGCGCTCCTGATCGCCGCGCGCGCCGCGCAGGGCCTGGGCGGAGCGATCATCGCGCCGGCGTCGCTGGCCATCTTGACCACGACGTTCGAGGAAGGCGCCGCTCGCAACCGTGCCGTGGGCATCTGGGGCGCGATGGGCGGGGCCGGCGGCGCTGCCGGCGTTCTCCTGGGCGGCGTGCTGACCGATCTTCTGAGCTGGCGCTGGATCCTGTTCATCAACGTCCCGATCGGGCTGGCCGCGGCCGTGCTCGCACAGCACTACATCGCCGAGGGGCGTACGCGCGAACGTACGGCCGGGTTCGATTTGGCCGGCGCGATCACCGCCACCCTCGGTCTGTCGGTGCTCGTGCTTGGAATCGTCCGCACCGATGTCACCGGCTGGGGGTCCGTGAGCACGCTCGCCCTGCTGGCCGGTGGCCTGGTCCTCCTCGCCATGTTCGTGGCGATCGAGGGTCGGATCGCGCGGTCCCCATTGATGCCGCTGCGGATCTATGCGTCGCGGACCGTGAGCGCCGCCAACGCGGTGGTCCTGCTGGTCGGCGCAGCGGTGTTCGCGATGTGGTTCTTCCTCTCGCTCTACCTGCAGCAGGTCCTCGGCTACTCGCCGTTGAAGGCCGGGTTCGCGTTCCTGCCTATGACGTTGTGCATCGTGGCCGGCTCGACACTGGCCTCGCGCGCGGTGACGCGGGTCGGGCCCAAGCCCCTGTTGGTCGCGGGCATGACCGCGCAAGCGATCGGGCTGATCCTCTTCACCCAGATCTCCCCAGACGGGAGCTACCTCGGCGAGGTGCTCGTGCCCTCGCTGCTGGTGGCGATCGGGATCGGCCTGGCCTTCGTGCCGGTGACGATCGCGGCGGTCGCCGGCGTGGCTCCGTCCGAGGCCGGGCTCGCCTCGGGGCTGGTGAACACCTCACGCCTGGTCGGCGGGGCGCTCGGGCTCGCCGTTCTCGCCGCCCTGGCGACGTCGCGCACGGACAGCAAACTGCACCACGCCGCCGCTCCGGGGGTCCAAGCGACACATGCGGCGCTGACCTCGGGGTTCACGCTGGCCTTCGCGATCGCCGCCGCGTTCGCGGTGGCGGGCGCCTTGGTGGCGCTGGTCGGACTGCCAGGGGTCTCGCCCCGGGGGGCGCGGGGTCGCGCGGTGGCGGCCGAGAGCGCGTAAGTCTCACCGGGGGGCCAGACGACGGCTCCTCGCCGCTCCTGGCTGTGCGGCGGTCTCCCGATCGGCAGGATCCGCCGCGGCATGACGGCGTTTCTCGCCGCGCGCGCTTAGGCCTCTTGATCGCGTGCTGGCTCGTCGCGGGCGCTCACGCGAGGCCCAAAACCGCGAGAATGCGCGCCCCGATGGCGCGCTGCTTTGTCACTCGTGTGTTGCCCGGGCCGGCGCTCGACGGGCTCCGCGACCGGCACGAGGTCGACCTCTGGCCCGATCGGCTGCCGCCGCCGTACGAGGAGCTCGCCGCCCGCGCGGCGGGTGCGGAGGGCCTGTTGACAACGCTGACCGACCGGGTCGATGCCGCGCTGCTCGAGCACTGCCCCGACCTACGCGTGATCTCGAATTACGCGGTCGGCCACGACAACATCGATGTCCATGCCGCGGCCGCACGAAGCATCGTGGTCGGCAATACACCCGACGTGCTGACGGAGGCGACCGCCGACATGACCTTCGCGTTGCTGCTCGCGGCCGCGCGCAAGCTCCCCGAGGCGGTCGACTCCGTGCGTGACGGCGACTGGCTGACCTGGGAGCCGGGGCGGTATCTCGGTCAGGCCGTCGCGGGGGCCACCTTGGGGATCGTCGGGCTGGGGCGGATCGGCTCGGCCGTAGCGCGGCGAGCATTCGGATTCAACATGACCGTGCTGTACACGGGCGGCGGGCCGGGTTCAGGCGCAGTTCGCAGAGTCCCCCTCGACAGACTGCTCGAGGAGTCGGATTTCGTGACAGTCCACTGCCCGCTGACCGCAGCCACCTACCGCCTGTTTGACGCCGAGGCGTTGGGGCGGATGCGGCCGAGTGCGATCCTGATCAACACCGCGCGCGGGCCGATCATCGACCAGGAGGCTCTGCGGGACGCGCTGGTTGCCGGCCAGATCGGCGGCGCCGCGCTCGACGTCACCGATCCCGAGCCCCCGCCCCCGGACGATCCTTTACTGTCGACCCCCAACCTGATCGTCGTTCCGCACATCGGTTCGGCGACGCGTGTCGCCCGCGAGCAGATGGCAGAACTGGCAGTGGAGAACCTGCTGGCCGGGCTCGACGGCCGGCCGCTGCCGCATCAGGTGCGAGTGGCCGTGTAGGCATGCGGCGCGCGGTCGTCGACATCGGCACCAATTCGACCCGCCTGTTCGTGGCCGAGGTCGTGGACGGCCGGGTCGGCGAGGTGCTCGCGCGGCGCACTGAGATCACGCGCCTGGGTGCCGGCGTCGATTCCGATGGACGACTCAGCGAGGAGGCGATGGAGCGCGTTTATTCCGTGCTCGACCAGTACCGCCGGCTGATCGACCGCCACGCCGTGTCCGACGCTATGGCGGTGCTGACCAGCGCGGTCCGGGACGCGGCCAACGGCGAGGAGTTCGCTTCCGCGGTCCGGGGCCGCTGGGCGCTCGAGCCGCACGTCCTGAGCGGCGACGAGGAGGCGAGGCTGACATTCCTGGGTGCTACGAGCGAGCGCGACGCGGACGACGCCGAGCCGACGCTCGTCATCGACATCGGCGGCGGGTCGACCGAGCTGGCGATCGGGAAAGGGCGCGAGATGGAATACCACGTCTCAAACCAGGCGGGCGTGGTGCGGCAAACGGAGCGTCATTTGCACTCCGATCCGCCTCCCGATCCCGAGCGGGACGCGTTGGCCGGGGACGTTCGGGAAATCCTGCGGGCTGGGGTGCCGGAGCCGTGGCGGCGGGGGGTGACGCACGCGATCGCGGTGGCGGGCACCGCGACCTCGATGGCCTCGATCGCGCAGGCGCTCGAGCCTTACGACCCGGATAAGGTCGAGGGCTACGTGCTGGGCGTCTCCGAATGCCGCTCGATCTGTGAGCGGCTGGCGGCATTGACGATCGCCGAGCGACGTGAGGTCCAGGGACTGCACCCCAACCGGGCGCCGACGATCGTGGCCGGCGCGATCATCCTGCTCGCGACGCTCGGGCTCTTCGGCCTGGGCGAGGTCGAGGTATCAGAGCACGACATCCTGCGCGGCGCCGCCCTCGATCTTTGATTGAACCCGGTCGAGCGACCCGTCGCCCCTCGGCCCGCGTCAGCGCGAGGCCCGAGGCTCGGCCGCCTGCAGCCGCGGCGTGACGTCCGCGCATTCGGCGCACACGCGGGGCGGCACCACACCGGCTCGCATCAGTAACCCGAATACCTTGCAGCCTAGGCAATAGCCGAAGATCGACTCGAGGCCGGCGGCCACGACGAGCAGGGCGAGGACGACGTTGGTCGCGGTGTCGCTCGCCGACATGAGCCAGGTGATCAGGGCCAGCGTCGCCATCGCCGCGCCCATGCCCTGGGCGAAGCGCTTGGGCGGCCCGGGAACCGGCTTCTTCTCGCCGAGCCGAGGGGCGACCACGTTCTGCGCCGTCCAACCCAGCGGGCTCAGGGTCGGACCGGTGACCACCCGCGCCCAGAACCCATAGGCGAGCGGAATGAGCAGCCAATAGGCGCCGGTAAAAAGGATGCCCAGGACGGTAAGGAGCACGACGCCGGCAACGACGCGGGCCGCCTTCTCGTTCACCGGGTTGGGAAATGAGAGAAGTCGATCCACGAGCGAGAAAGTGAGTATAAGCGACCGATAATGGGGTGTTTTGCCGGTGCTGATCGCCAGTCGTCCGGGTAGATCATTCGTCCAGGTTAAGGTCTGGCGCTGCCTGGACGAATGTACGATTGTGACGCGGCGCTGGAGCGGGAATGATCCGCATCGGGGCTAGGGCTAAACCCGGCTCCCAACATAGGCTCGGGCGAAGCCGCAGACATCGGCGCCTCCCGCCGTCCGAGCCACTCTAACCGGCCCTTT
>JAFAZZ010000321.1 GCA_019239375.1 Solirubrobacterales bacterium
GCGCACCAGCTTGAGACGACCACGCTCGTCGAGATGAAGCGGATCTTCGACGATGCCGGCCTGAAGTACCTCGAGGTGGAGTTCCTCTGGGAGTTCTTCGTCCCGCGGGGTCAGCCGGCGCGCGAGGACTCGGATCGGTTGCGCCGACAGCTGTTCGAGACCGCCGCGGCGTTCGACGCTCACCACATCAAGGTCGGGAACATTCCGGAGACACCGTGTGAGCTTGATCGCCTGATCGAGGAGTACGCCGCGCTGTGCGACGACGCGGCGCAGCACACCGATGCCAGGATCGCCTACGAGATCATCCCGTTCGATCCCAACGTGAACACGCTCGAGGACGGGATCAGGCTCGTCACCGAGGCGGGACGCTCGAATGGCGGGCTGGCCATCGACAGCTGGCACATGGGCAAGCTCCGCATCCCGCCCGAGGAGCTGGGGCGCATCCCTGCCGAGCACCTGGCCTGGGTCGAGCTGTCCGACGGCCCGGTGGAGTACATGGACGATCCGCTCGACGAGGTCATCAACCACCGCCGGCTACCCGGCGAGGGCGAGTTCGACATTCCCGGCTACATCGAGGCGTGCCGGGCGATCGGCTACGACGGCCCGTGGGGAGTCGAAGTTCTCTCCGCTGAGCTGCGATCGCTCCCGCTCGAGGAGGCGGTGAAGCGGGCGTACGAGACGACCGCCGCGCAGTTCGGCGCCGGCGTGACGAACCCCTGAGAGGAACAGGAGGGCAGATGCAGGAGCTCGACAACGACAGGCTCGTGTGGATGTTCACGCAGATGCTGCGCATCCGCGAGTTCGAGGAGCGCGTCAAGCGGACCTTCGAGGAGCATCCGGGTGTGATTCGCGGGCACACGCATCTGGCCGACGGCGCGGAGGCTTCAATCGTTGGCTCGCTCGCCACCCTGCAGGCGGGTGACCAGCTCATGGCCACCTATCGCTGCCACGGCTATCCGGTCGCGCTCGGCACCGACACCAAGGCGATCATGGCCGAGATCTACGGGCGCAAGGGAGGATTGTGCGGCGGGTACGGCGGCTCGATGCACCTGGTCGACCCGAGCCGCGGCTTCATGGGCACGAGCGGCATCGTCGGCCAGGGCATCCCGCAGGCGACGGGCCTCGGATGGGCAGCCCAGCTGCGCAAGCAGGGCCAGGTCGTCCTCGCCTTCTTCGGCGACGGCGCGTCGAAGCAGGGCGCCTTCCACGAGTCGCTCAACCTGGCCTCGCTGTGGAAGCTGCCGGTGGTCTACGTGATGGAGAACAACAACTACAACGTCTCCACGCGTTCCGAGCAGGAGGACGCGAATGCGGCGGCTGGCGAGCCGCTGTCGGTGAAGGCTGCGGCGTACAGCATGCCCGGCGTCACCGTCGACGGCGGCGACCCGATCGCGGTGTACGAGGTGGTGCGAGCCGCGGCCGAGCGCGCTCGGGCCGGCGAGGGGCCGACGCTGGTCGAGTCGAAGGTCTATCGCCTGTCCGCCCACGGCAACATCATCGCGCCGCCGGGCGTGCCGCTGCACTACCCAGAGCACGAGGCGATCACGACGTTCGGCAACCGCGAGGAGTACGAGGCCGCCTTGCGCGGGGACCCGGTGCCACGCTTCCGCGCCCGTCTGGTAGAGCAGGGCGTGCTGGGGGCGGAGCGAGCCGACCGGATCGCCGAAGAGGTCCGCGCCGAGATGGACGCGGCGGTCCGGTACGCGCTCGACGATCCGTTCCCGGAGGCGCAAGCCGCCGCCCGCTACGACTACGTTTACGCGTAGTGGTCGCCAAGGCCGACCCGCCGGCACCCACGCTGAGGACCACGAGGAGATAACCATGGCACGAGAGATCCCCTACATCGCCGCCGTCCAGGAGGCCATTTTCGAGGAGATGGGGCGCGACGAGCGCGTCGTGTTCTACGGCCAGGACGTCGCGCCCAGTGATGACGACAACTTCGTGAAGGCGTACGGCCGCGACCGCGTCCGCGTTTCGCCGATCTCGGAGACGGCGGAGATCGGCATGGCCGTCGGCCTCGCCCTCGCCGGCTACCGCCCGGTGGTCGAGCTGCTAATGGCCGAGTTCATGCTGGTGGCGATGAACCAGGTGGTGAACGAGGCGCCCCGACTGCGTTACATGAGCGGCGGCCAGGTCAAGGTCCCGCTGGTGCTCAAGGCCGGCTATGGCTTCACCGCCGGCTGGGCCGGGCAGCACACCGGCTCGATCTACGGCATGTTCATGGGCTTCCCTGGACTGAAGATCGCGCTGCCGTCGACGCCGGCCGACGCCAAGGGGCTGATGTCTACGGCCATCCGGGACGACAACCCGGTCTGCTACCTCATCAACTATCTGCTGGTGCTCGAGCACGGCGATGTGCCCGAGGGCGAGTACGCCGTCCCGTTCGGCGAGGCGGCCGTCCGACGTTCCGGTTCGGACGTCACGATCGTGGCCACCGGGTGGACCGTGGCTCGGGCGCTGGCGGCGGCGGAAACGCTCGCCGGCGAAGGCATCCAAGCCGAGGTCATCGACCCGCGCACGCTCAACCCGCTCGACACCGCGACGATCCTGTCCTCGGTCGAGAAGACCGGGCGGCTGGTCATCGCCGACCAGGGGACGCGGCACGGTGGCGC
>JAFAZZ010000466.1 GCA_019239375.1 Solirubrobacterales bacterium
TGATCCTCTTCGCACGGCACGGCTGGCTTGAGTCGCTCGAACTCGTCTACAACACCGAGCAGCCCCCGACGCGCTTCCCAGCAACGTCAGAGCTACGGCTCACCACACGCCCACCACGCATCAACTCCGGCTCCTGACCCGCCCCGACCGCGGCGCGGCGCCGGCGGCATTTCCCTCCGCTCGCCTACGGCTCGCTCCGCGAAAAGCCGCCTCGCCGCTGAGCAGCCCGGAGTGGGTCACTTTTCAACCGGCGTGGGCGGTCCACTTTTCGACCGGCCTTGACAACTGGGTCGTGGGACCCAACTCGCCACAGCCGAGGCGACGCGGCGAGGCCGATGGACGGTTCTCGTCCAGGGCTCTACCTACGAGCTGGCGCGGCAATCCGCTTGGCGCTCCGGGATGGATCTGCGCAGCCGTGCGATCACGATCGGCTCGATCCGGAAAGGAAGCGCGGGGCGGGGGCGAGTGTTCTGCGAGCTTCCAGCCGAGCTACCGCGGCCGGTGCAGGCGTTCATCGGGTTCGTGGTGCTCCTGCTCTGGAATCGCGCGGCCTCGAGTTCCGGTGCTGCGGCTGTTGTCGCGAGCGGATAAGAGGCGAGCCTGGCTATCGTTATTACGCCGGTTGGAGGTGCCGCCGGAAGCACTTTTGGCTTCTTCGATCGATCAGCCGCGGCTTGCTTCGCCCCTCCAATGCGACGTCGGCCATCGGCGGCTAGTCCTGCCTGGCGACGAATCGGGAGGCACCTCCGCCAGGGCGAGCAGCGGCGAGCGGGGCCCACCGCCAAATCTCGTCGCGGCTCTGGACGAGCGGGAGTCCTTGCGAGGACGTCGGCCGACTTCAGCATCCGCCGGGCGTTGCGGAATTCGGCCCGGTCAGGCCGTTGACGTCTCACGCCGGGTACGGCGGCTGGTGCTCCCCCATCGGGAAGCGGCAGCGAGCGACCCGACGATGGCGGCGGCGGCGAGATGGTGCTCTTGCTCAGCCCCGTCGCCGCCACGGCGACAAGTGCACGTGCCGAACGAGTCGGCGACCGACGCGATCGGCAACGTCGACAAGATCGCGCTGCTACTTCCGCCCCAGTCACCAGCCGAGACTCGGCGCCGGCTGTACCGGTAGCTTGCGAAAGCGGTCACCCGACGGGCGTGGCCGCTGTAGGCGGTGGTTGTCGGGTAAATACCCACGAGCACCGTCAAGTGGGACACGACGCTGCTGAACCACGGTCCTTCTGAGCGTGCGATCCCGTTATCGGAGCGGAATCAGCCACCTCTGGGGTAATTGATCCCACTACCGAGGGTTTGTCCGACAGCCACGGCGTGAAGCGACTGCGTCCGATCAGTCGCGATGTACCTCGAAGCACGGTGCCGCCGAGACCTGCTCTACGAGCCCGACGAGCATCTCAAGCGTGACTAGGAGATGCTCTCCTTGCGCGCGGATAGCGGGGAGCGCTAGACGGCTGCCGAACGTGTTGTCGTGGCGTCACGCAGTTGAGCAAGGGCCGCTCCACCGGCGAACCAACGCGATCCTTCGCTGCTTCCTTGGCGAACGCACGAACGTCCTCCTGCAGCGCCGTTCGTTCCTGTCTAGTGATGCCGCGCGCGGGACGATCGCTCTTGTGTTCACGGCAGTGCCCGTCGCGGGATCGCGTTGGCGACTAAGGATCGCTGGCCGGAACGTGGCGTGGGCCGAGCGGCATGGTCGCTTGCGTCTCGACTGGCGCCACCAAGAGACGCGGTATTGGCGATTTGCGAGACAAGGTCGGCGGCAACGGTTGGCCCTGCTTTGCCGTGACAGCGGTAATGGGGACGGCTACAGCTGATCACTGCCGATGTTGGAGGCACGTTGGTTCTGGCGGCTCGGCATCGGGCTGCCCCGCCTCAATTGGTCGTGGCTTGGCTGGCCGAGGAACGCGCTGATTGGGGCGGCGACGGGTTCGGGCTGGTCGAGATGTGCAATGTCCTCGGCGCCAGCGCTCGCCGATTTGCGCCCCTACAGCGACACTCGTCTCGAGTGCAGGCGAGTCGGTCATTCCCTCTAGGCAAACGATTTCTCGCGGTGCGCCTGTCGCGTCGGGTGCGGCGCATCCCACAAGAGCCGACTGAGATTTTCAGGCGCGTGCTCGGCTGATCGCCTCCGACAGGCGTTTCAGCCGCAGCTCCAGTTGATCGCCGGGCGATGCCCCGACTGGGCAGAAATCTGACCACCCAAAAGAGGTGTTTACGCCGGGAGGTTGGGGTAGCGCAA
>JAFAZZ010000170.1 GCA_019239375.1 Solirubrobacterales bacterium
CTGGGATCCGTGCGGGGGGCCGTCAGCAACGGCGGTCCCTACCGCGATCCTACAACCAAAGAGAAGTCTTCAATTCAGCGAGCGAGGGTTTCTGGACTGCCCGGCGCCGGCGGCGAGCCGCCAGGCGAGCCGCCGGCGCCTCCTCAGGGGCTCGCAAGCCACGTTGGGCCTTTGACCGGGGATCAGGTGGCGGCGATGCTCGAGCGGCCGGCGCTGAGCGGGGAGCTCGTGGAGGACGCGATCGGTCGGGCCCGGCTGCGCGGAGCGCTCGAGCTGCCGGACGGCGGCGAGATCTCGGATGAGGTGATCGACCAGCTTCTCGGTGGTGGGCGGATCATTAAAGAAAACACCGGGCCCGGAGGCGTGCTGGCGCAGTTGACCAAGCGGCTGATCGAGCGGGCGCTGGAGGTCGAGCTGACCGACCATCTGGGCTACGAGCCGCACTAGGAGCCGCCCGGTGGCGCCGGCAACCAGCGGAATGGGTCGACGCCCAAGACGTTGATCTGCGACCAGGGCAACGTGGCGATCGATACGCCGCGCGATCGCAACGGGAGCTTTGAGCCGAAGATCGTGAGAAAGCGCCAGCGGCGGTTCGTCGGGTTCGACGAGAAGATCCTCGCGCTCTACTCCCGAGGGCTGTCCACGCGCGACATCGAGGCGCACCTGGAGGAGATGTACGGGGTCAAGGTCGGCCGGGACCTGATCACCAAGGTCACCGACGCGGTCATGGACGACGTCCGCGCCTGGGCGGCCAGGCCGCTTGAGGACGTCTACCCGGTGATCTTCCTCGACGCGATGGTCTTGAAGGTCCGGGAGGGCGGCAGCGTGCAGCGCAAGGCGTGCTACCTGGCCTTGGGCGTCACCGTCGAGGGCGAGCGCGACGTGCTCGGGATGTGGTTCCAAGACACCGAGGGCGCCAAGTTTTGGATGCAGGTCCTCGCCGAGCTGAAGCAGCGCGGCGTCCGGGACATCCTGATCTGCTGCGTGGACGGCCTCAAAGGCTTCCCCGAGGCGATCGAGGCGATCTTCCCCCAGACCACCGTGCAAACGTGCATCGTGCACCTGTTGCGCCACAGCCTGAAGTACGTGCCCCGCAAGGAGCGCGAGCAGGTCGCCCGCGACCTCAAACCCATCTACACGGCCCTCGACGCCGACGCCGCGCAGGACGCCCTGGAGCGCTTCGACGAGAAGTGGGGAGCTCGGTTCCCGGTCATCACCAAGGCCTGGCTGGACGCCTGGGAGTACGTGATCCCGTTCCTGGCCTTCCCCGACGAGGTCCGCCGGGTGATCTACACCACCAACGCGATCGAGGCGCTCAACCGCCAGCTGCGCAAGGCGATCAAGACCAAAGGCCACTTCCCCAACGAGGACGCCGCGCGGAAGCTGATCTACCTCGCCGTCCGCAACGCCACACCCCAGTGGACCCGCTGCCGAAACTGGACCACCGCGCTGCTGGCGTTCAAAATCCACTTCGGGGAACGCCTACCTGACACTGCAAACTGACTGTCACAGGTTGACACTCACGGAGTCACTGTTAGACTTAACATAACCCGCCTACACAGAAGCCCGGACTGCCTCGACTTGGGCGGCGGTCATGCCGCAGTCGGGAGCAAGGCGGATGTTGACCCGCTGCGAACGTTCGGCATTGACGATTGAAGAGGGTGTAGTCTGAGGCGCCTGGCGTGTTGGAGGATGGTCGGATCGTGGCTGAGATCCGTTTCTGTACTGCGCCCGATGGGGCACGCATCGCTTATGCGGTGCACGGTGATGGTCCACCCTTGGTGAGGGTGGCCACGTGGCTGACTCATCTCGAGTTGGATTGGGCAAGCCCGGTCTGGCGGCATTGGGCTGTTCGGCTTGGCGAGTCGCACACGGTTGTGCGCTACGACGAACGGGGCTGCGGACTGTCGGAGGCTGGTGGGGACGAGTTGTCGGTCGAGACTTGGGTGGGGGATCTGGAGGCTGTGGTCGACGCGGTCGGGTTGGAGCGTTTTGCGTTGCTGGGAGTTTCGCAGGGGGCCGCGATCGCGGTGGCGTACGCGGCGCGCCACCCGGCTCGGGTTTCGGATCTCGTTCTGTACGGCGGGTATGCGCGCGGTCGGCGGCTGCGTGGGCAGGGCGAGGAGGAGGAGGCGTTGGTCGCAGCCATCCGCGCTGGATGGGCGAGCGGCGAGACGGCGTACCGGCACCTATTCAGCATGCTGTTCCTCCCGCGCGGAACGCCCGAGCAATTGGCGTGGTATGACGAGCTTCTCCGCATGACTACAACGGCCGACGTGGCGGTGCGGCTATTTAGGGCCCGTGGCGCGGTCGACGTCGTGGATGCTGGGCGGGGGGTCGAGGTTCGGACGCTGGTGATCCACGCGCGGGACGATCGCGTGGTGCCCATCGAGGAAGGGCGGTTGCTGGCATCGCGGATTCCGGGCGCTCGTCTGGTCGTGCTCGACTCTGCGAACCACATCCTCCTCGCCGACGAGCCGGCCTGGGAGGAGTTCCTTCACGAGGTGCGCGACTTCCTCGGTGCATCTAACGCTCGCGCGACTTCCGCGCGCTTGGAGGGCCTCAGTACGCGCGAGCTGGAGGTGCTCGGATTGGTGGCGGGCGGGTTGACCAACGAGGAGATCGCCGAGCGATTGGTCCTCAGCGTGCGGACGGTCGAGCGCCATCTTTCGACTATCTACGCGAAGCTGCGCCTTTCGGGCAAGGCCGCGCGTGCCGCGGCAGCCGTCTCGTTTATCGAGCAGCGGACGACGACCGGCGGACACGCACGCTAACCCGGCTACGTGTATACCGTCGCCAAGGAAGCGGACGGATACGTGCTGGCGCCGATGGCGAGCTTGTGAGTCGCGCCTAGGATCGTCCCCAATGTTGACTGATAGGTCTTTCGAGGCCTCGAGGGGGTCCAAATGACGCACGATCTAGCACTCGACCCCGCGCAAGCGGTGAGGATCGAAGAGGTTCGCGACTACGACGTACGCGGCGGCGGCGGGGTTACTCTGCGTGCCCACGAGTGGGGATGTCCTGACGGTCCGGCCATCCTGTTCGTGCACGGCTGGTCGCAGTGCGACATGTGCTGGGAAGCGCAGGTTCACAGCCCATTAGCAGAGCGCTTCCGCATGGTGACGTTCGATAACCGCGGTCATGGCATGTCGGACAAGCCACTCGACGGCGGCTGCTACGCCGACGAGCGGATGTGGGCGGACGACCTGGCCGCGGTCATTGCGCAGACCCGTCTCGAACGTCCCGTGCTCGTGGCATGGTCGTACGGCGGCTTCATCGTGGCCGACTACCTGCGCGCCTACGGAGACGCGGCAATCGCCGGGATCAACCTGGTCGGCGCAGCGGTGCTCCTGCGGCCGCCCTCGTTCGATCACATAGGTCCGGGCTTTCTCGAGAACGTCATGGCCGCATCAGCGCCTGATCTCCGGACGAACATCACTTCGATTCGGCGGTTTCTCCGTGCATGCACGGCGAGGCCGCTACCTGACGAGCTGTGGAGCGCGGCCCTGTGCTGGAACATGGCGGTCCCCGCAGTGATTCGAGGCGCCCTCGTCGCCCGCGAGATCGACGACACCCACGTTTACTCGCGAATCTCCGTGCCGGTCCTTGCCACCCACGGGCGGGGCGACATCATCGTGCTGCCGTCGATGACCGAGCACCTGCTCAGACACTGCAGCACCGCCGTCGGGTCGTGGTACGACGGCGTCGGCCACATGGCCTTTATTGAGGAGCCCGAGCGCTTCAACCACGAACTCGCTGCCTTCGTCAACCGAGCGCGCCAACAGGCTTCTCGGACTGAAGCCCCTACACACAGCCCGCTTCGTACACCTTCCGCCACGTCAGCGCCTCCAGGACCTCGAGCGGCAGTGCGGCGACGCGAACCACCGGGCGCGCCACCTTCCGCGGCAAACACGGGACGGGCGCCTGCTTCCCTTCCGTGAGCGGGGGCCCGGCGGCCCGCCGGTCTGGTGCCTGCTCTGAACGAGCTGGGTAACTAGATCGCAGCGGAGCCGCGCTCCTGCTCGTGACTTTTACGGAAGCCGCGCCCGATGACGCCGTCATGCGCCAGCATCAAGCCGTGATGTGTTCGATCCGTACGTCCGGACGGCGCCCGAATGGCAGGGCGGTCGCTTCCCCTCTGGACGACCTGCAAGAGTCTTCTCGCCGACCGTGAGACTTCTGCAACCCCGCGCTATTGTCACCGCCGCTGATCGTCGGTGCAGCCGCATTCCGTCCACGTGACCGCTGGCCTGTCGAGCGCCTTGGCTCACCCCCACTCCGTCCAGTCCGGACCTGAGTATGCCGTGGCGAGGGTGTCGCCCGCGTTGAAGCTTGTGCCCAGCGACAGGATGCTGCCGATGTGTTCGGCGACGTAGATGCACCTGCCGACGAACGGCCCGTCGGCGAGCTTGTGGTCAAACCACGGCGCGTAGCTGCCCCACAACCCGATCGCGACGATCGTGCCGGCGCCGATCGCCCGGATCGGCTCGACCTTCAGCGGGTCGTAGTCGACGCCCTGGCCGTTTCGCGACGCGCCCAGTCCTCGCCGGCGAACGGATTGATGTAGGTACCGGCCGCGCCGCGACGCATCCCGCGAACATGACCGCGCCGGCGCCCTGGTAGGCATGCGCGTCGGGTGGCTGCGACCTTGTCCTGCTCCCCTCCAGGCTTGTCGCAATTTGCGTTGTTCTCCTCAGCTGTCAGGTGATCGGGGTACTGACGGCGTAGCGGAATGGGTTGCGGATCGCGTAGGTTTCGTCCGGCCGGACGTGCCGTGCCAGGAACGCCTCGATGTCGAGACGCACAACCTCTTCACCGGCGTGCTCGGCGACGCGAACGACCGGACCGGCGCTGCTCAGCGCGGCCACGGCGGTCGCGGTGTCGGGGTAGGCGAACGTGCACATGACGTCCTCGATATGCGCGACCTCGAGTGCGGCGCTGGCGAAGAACTCTGCGAGCGCATCGCGGCCGCAGAGGGCGAACGGCCCGGGCGTCCCGGACGGGGGCGGCGGCATCAGCGCGCTGAGGCTCTGGAGATGCGGAGCGAGCTGGCACATGTACGCTGGGCTCCACAGGAGCGCCAGGATCCGGCCACCGGGCGCAGTCACCCGCTTGGCCTCGTGAAGCGCCGCGACCGGGTCTGCGGCGTATTGGAACGAGTTAAAGGCGGTCACCGCGTCGAAAGCGTGGTCGCGGAAAGGCAGCGACTGGATCTCGCCCTGGATCATCTGGGCTCCCGGCACGCGGCGGCGCGCGTGCTCGAGCAGTCCCGGTGCTGCATCGAGACCGCTGACGTCAGCACCGCGGTCGGCGGCAAGGCGCAGCGCCAGCCCGGCACCGCAACCGACGTCGAGCAGCCGGGTGCCCTGGCCCACTCCGACGGCGTCGAGCCCGGCCCGAAACGCTGGCTCCAGGTAGGGCTCCTGGAGCTCGGCCCAGTTGGCCGCGTTGATGCTCCACAGCCGGCCCTGCAACTCGGCCGTGCCCGCGTCTGTCGTGGTGCTCATGAGGTGCCTCCAATCGGCGCTTGTTGACGCCGTGGACGCTAGGCGCGGCCGCGCCCGTGGGGATCGGCCAGATTGCCTAAGTTGGACCGACGATCGGCCCATCTTTCAGACGGAGGAGACCTGCGTCGCGCGCCGCCGCGACGGCCGCCGTGCGGGTAGGTGCGCCGAGCTTGGACAGGATCGCCGAGACGTGGTGGGCTACGGTGCGCTCGGAGAGATGCAGCGCCGCGGCGATCTCAGGATTCGTTGCCCCGCCGGCCAGCACGCTTAGGACCTCCTGCTCTCTGCGAGTGAGGCCGAGCTCGTTCGCCAGGGTCGAGCGCCGGGGACCCCGCAGCGCAACCCCGCCGCAAGCCGCGCGCTCACGAGCGAAGGCGCGGGCGGCGGCAGATGCGCCCAGTCGTTTCAGCGTCGCGATCGCGCCGCGCGCCGCGCGCTCATCGCCTGCCAGCGCCGCGAGCGCGGCCTCGTAGGGAGCATCAAGCGCGCTCCAGGCTCTGATCGCCGCCCGCCAGTCCCGGCCAGCTCCAAGCGGAGGGGCTCTGCGAGCGCGAAGCCGACTGCGTGGCCGGCCAGCGAG
Source organism: Solirubrobacterales bacterium (assembly GCA_019239375.1). GTDB lineage: Bacteria > Actinomycetota > Thermoleophilia > Solirubrobacterales > Solirubrobacteraceae > Palsa-465. Next base: position 6,088 of record JAFAZZ010000170.1, read on the forward strand.
TCGCCACAGCGTGCGCCCCACAGCAACGCGTCCCCCGCGGGCCGGGAGAGCTGCATCGCGGACGGTGCCGCGAGCCCCGTCCGTCCGTGTTCGCGGCCGCGGGCGAGGTCGCCTTCGAGCCACGCGACTCCGCGAGCGCGGCGCGCAGGAGCAGATGGCGCCACCCCGGCGGGAGCTGATCGAGTTGCCCGAGCGCCGCCTCGAGCTGCTCGCGCGGCTCGGGCTCGTGTTCACCCCGGCGGGCGTGCACGAGCGCCTCGATGGCATCGGCGATCACCAGCCCGCCATGCCAATCACCCCGCCCCTCCGCGAGCTGAGCAAGCGCCTCGCTATAGCGGCCGCGGTCGAGCAGCGTGCGCGCGTGGACGACGAGCAGGTACTGCCTGGGGATGGTGGTGTCGAAATCGGAGAACAGCGGCAGCGCAGCGCTGACCACCCGATCTGCATAGGCCGCTTCGCGCGCGTCCCCCGCCACGGAGACCGCGCTGACATGTGCCCGGATCACCTGGATCGCGGTGCCGGCCTGTTGAGCCTCGCTCCGGGCCTCCTCGAGCATCTCGATCGCACCGGGATCGCCCCGGTGCCCGTGGGCCAAGGCGACGCTGATCAAAGTGTCGATGCGAGCTTCGTCGAGTCCGGCCGCCGCGGCTGCCGCAAGAGCCCGCGGCCCGTGCGCGATCGCCTGGGCCGGGTCGAACGCGATCGCTTCGATGCGCACGAGCGCCGCGTCGCGCGTGCCAGTGCTTCAACATCGCCCGCCCCTTCAAGCAGCGAGACCGCGTCAGCGGCCGCACTGCGCGCCTCATCAAGCCGGTCGAGCGACCACAGCGCGGCCGACAGTACCGAGCGCGCGCGCCCGCCCGCGATCCGGTCGTTCGAAGCGTCGGCGATCACGATGGCCTCCTGCGCTGCCGCGCGGGCCGCGTCCAGCTGACGACCTGCGAAGTTGATGTTCCGCGCGTAACGGATCAGCAAGTCGATCCGTGCCGGCGCCGGCAGGCCGGTTCCTAAGCGCAGCGCCCGCTCGAGCTGCAGCCCGGCCTCGAGCAGCGCCCCGACCCGCTCAGCCTCCCTGGCGGCGAGCACTGCGTGACGGCTCGCCAGGTCGGCGATACCGGCGGCCTCCGCGTGGTGTGCGATCCGGGCGTGATCGGAGCTGCCCCGCGTTACCAGCGCCGCGGCGACGCGACCGTGAAGAGCAGCCCGCCGCGGGGCCGACAGAGCCTGCTCGATCGCCTGTCGCGTGAGCTCGTGACGGAAACCGAGCGTCACGCCGTCGTCGCTGAGAACCCCCCGAGCGATCGCCTCCCCGACCGCGGCCTCGTGACCGGGAACCAGGTCGTCGAGCAGCTCCGGCGGGACGCGCTGGCCAACGACCGCGGCGACATCGACCAGACCCTTGGCCCGGGGGCCCATCCGCGCGACCCGCGCCAAGGTCGCATCTCGCACGAACGCGGGCACGGCCTCTCCCGCGCTAAGCATCTCCACGACCAGAAACGGGTTGCCGCCCGTCACCCGGACGATCGCCGCCGGGTCAGCGCCGCCACCCCCCGCCAGTGACCGCACCGCATCCTCCGACAACCTCTTCGGCGAGATTCTGACGATCTCCGCATTAGTGGCCAGATCCCCAACCAGGACGGCGAGCGGTGGGTTGGCCGCAAACTCGTCGTCACGGAACGTCACCACGAGTCCCAGGGGCACCTCCTCCGCCCGCCGGGCGAGGATCCGCACGACATCGAGCGTCGCAGGATCGGCCCAATGCGCGTCCTCGACCGCTGCGATGGCCGGCCCCTGCGACGTCAACGCCGTCTGCAGAGCGCGCGCCAACGAACGCCGGTCGCCGCCGGCCAATTCGAGCAAGTCCGGTGCGCCAGCCGCCGCCGCAAGTTCGTGAAGCGGGCCGAGCGGCTCCGGAACCGACAGCGGCTCACACCGCCCGACATAGAACCGCAGACCCCCCCGGGCCCGCAACGCACGCAGCAGCGACGTCTTCCCGATCCCCGCCTCACCGCGCACCAGCACCACGCCCCCACGGCCGCCACTGACCCGTCGAGCCAACGCCGTCAGCGCCTCACTTTCCGCCTCACGCTCCAGCAGCCGATCCACAAGCCCGATCGTAACCCCGCATCACGGCCCGCCCCCCGACGGCGATCAGACCTCCGCCAAGCCCCGCCATCCCCCAGTTCGCAAAACAACCCGGCCCGCAGGTCGCAGTCTTGCGCTAATCACCCGACAGAAAACCAAGACCGCGGCGACGCACCTGCGACGCACGATAGTGGAGTCACCTGCTTCGCCTTGTGTGAGCCCTAGCCAGGGGCGCGTCTGACGAGGCCCCTGCTTTGGAATGCGATGAAGGCCGGACCCCCCTCCGGGGGGCGGAGTAGCCGCCCGGAGGAGGTCGGCCCTCCGCATCGAACAGGATAAGTGAGGCGCGCGCGGCTGCAACCCGCGCGGCCGACCCATTCGAGACAGAGAACCGACCACCGGTCACGGTACGTGGTGGGCTGGATCGATCCTGCCTGTCGTCGTGCCGAGGAGAGGAGGAGTTCGTGCTGCATGTTGGTTTGGATCTGGGCCGCAAACGAGTTGAGGTGTGCCTGATCTCCGATCAAGGGGAGCTGATTGATCGCTTCGCGGCGAGCCCTGATCGCGAGGGCCTGTATGGCCTGGCGCGCCGGGTGGCGGTCTATGGCGGGCTGGTCCGCGGGGTGGTGGAGTCGATGAACGGCGCGCGGTTTGTGCACGACGAGCTCGTCGGGCATGGTTGGGAGGTGCTGGTCGCCGACGCGCAGAAGGTCAAGGGGCTGGCGCCGCTAGCGTGCAAGACCGACAAGATTGATGCGCGCGTGCTGGCCGAGTTGTCGTTCCGGGACCTGGTGCCGGCGATCTGGCTGCCGACGGTCGAGCTACGGCGCGAGCGGGAGATCTCCCGCTTCAGGCTGCATCTGGTCAAGCACCGCTCGACGCTGAAGAACCGGGTGCACTCCACGCTGATCACCTTCGGCCATCAGCGCCACATGTCCGACCTGTTCGGCGTCTCGGGCCGCCGGCTACTGAAGGAACTCGACATCCCCGAGCCGTGGCGCGCGCACGTCGACGCCAGCTTGGTGCTGATCGACGACCTCGAGGCGCGGATCACCGCCATCGCCAAGGAGCTGCGCCGCTCAGGTGCCGATCACCGCTACATCCCGATCCTCATGACCGCTCCGGGGTTCGGGTGGATCACCTCGTTCACCGTCGCGTGCGAGCTCGGCGAGATCAGCCGCTTCTCCTCGCCGGTCAAGCTGACCGGCTACACCGGCCTGTGCCCGCGCGTCAAACAGTCCGGCCAGATGGACCAGCGCGGCCCGCTGTCCAAGCATGGTCCCAGGTATCTGCGCTGGGGGCTGATGGAGGCCGCGATCACCGCCTCCTCGCACCCGCTCTACCGCGAGCGCTACCAGCGCACCCGCCGACGCCTCGGCCGCCAGCGCGGCCCCAAGGTCGCCCAGATCGACCTCGCCCGCCAGCTCACCGAGGCGATCTGGTACATGCTGACTCGTAACCAACCCTTCGCTCCGGCAGGCGCCATTTTTCGTCTGGCTGCCTGACAGCCCATTTTGGAACTGCGCCACCGGAGTGAGCCCCGATGACACCTAATCCTCGA
>JAFAZZ010000249.1 GCA_019239375.1 Solirubrobacterales bacterium
GGGCATCATCGGCGAGTACGTAGGCCGGATCTACGACGAGGTCAAAGGCCGGCCGCTGTACCTGGTGCGCTCGCGCGTGAACATCCCGGACCACGAGGCGCCGCAGCAGTCGATGCCGCCGGGCCGGGTGCCCGAGCAAACGCTTTAGCCCGGCCTTCATGCTTCGGCCGCTCGGCCTGTTCGCGTCCGTCGATCACCCGCCGGCCGGGTTCGGACCGACGGTGCGGTTGACCCGTGTCGTGGTGTCTGGCGTCTGTTCGATCTCGTCCTCCCGGTTTCCCGCCGGTCGCAGGGGACGCACGTTGCCCTGGCCGGGCGCCTCGTCGACGCCGCTTTGCTCGAGCGCCGAGATCCGGCTGGCCAGGCTCTTGATCGCATCGGCGATCGGGTCCGGAAGGTGCACCCAATCGGCGTCGGGCCCCTCCGGACGACGCCCCTCGACGCGCACCGGGTGGCCGGGATTGCCCACGACGGTCGAGTTCGGCGGTACGTCATGGATCACGACGCTGTTCGCCCCGATCTTCGAGCCGTGGCCCACCGTGATCGGACCCAGCAGCTTGGCCCCGGAGCCGATCGTCACATTGTCCTGAACGGTGGGGTGTCGCTTCCCGGTGGCAAACCCCGTGCCGCCGAGCGTCACGCCCTGATACAGGGTGACGTCGTCGCCAAGCTCCGCGGTCTCGCCGATGACGACGCCCATGCCGTGGTCGATGAAGAACCCCTGACCGATCTTCGCCGCCGGGTGGATCTCGATCCCGGTGATGGCCCGGGAGACGGCGGCGATGACGCGGGGGAGAAAGGGCACACCGATCTCGTGCAGGACGTGCGCGATGCGATGAGCGAAGAGCGCGTGCACGCCAGGCCAGGTGACGAGGATCTCGAGCGGCCCAACATCTCGGGCCGCGGGGTCCCGGCTGCGTGCCGCGGCGACATCCCGCCGCACCCCCGCGGCGATGCGCCCGATCAGCCCGAGGCCGAGCATGCAGAAAGCGTAGCTACCCGTCTTCGCCGGGGGTTCGCCACCGTCAGGGGGCGAAAAACGGGGTCGAGACGTAGCGCTCGCCGGAGTCGGGCAAGATTGTCACGATCCTGGCGTTGCGCGATTCGGGGCGGCGTGCCACCTCACGGGCCGCCCAGATCGCGGCGCCGCCGGAGATGCCGGCCAGGACACCCTCTCTTTGCGCCAGTTCGCGCGCGGTTTCAATCGCGGCCTCATCGTCGACGGCGATCACCTCGTCCATCACTTCGCGGTTGAGGACGCTCGGGATGAACCCGGCTCCGATCCCCTGGATCTTGTGCGGCCCCGGCCGCCCGCCCGACAGAACCGCCGAGGCGCGCGGCTCCACCGCGATGACCCGGCAGCGGGCGTTGCGCGACTTCAGTACCTCGCCGGCGCCGGTGATCGTCCCCCCGGTGCCCACGCCGACCACGAACGCATCCACCCCACCGTCCAGCGCATCCCAGATCTCGGGACCGGTGGTTTGCCGGTGGATCTCCGGGTTGGCCGGATTGGAGAACTGATCGGGCAGGAAGACGTCGCCGCTGGTGGCCATCGCACGGGCCGCGTCGACGGCCTCGTTCATTCCGCCCAGCGACTCGGTGATCTCGACCCGCGCCCCGTACAGCCGCAGCAGCCCCTCGCGTTCGCGGCTCATGCCCTGCGGCATGGTCAACACCAGGTCATAGCCCTTGGCGGCGCATACGAAAGCCAGCGCGATTCCGGTGTTGCCGCTGGTCGCTTCGACGACCGTTGTCCGGCCCGGCTCGATGATCCCGTCCCGCTCCGCCGCCTCGATCATCGACACGCCGATTCTGTCCTTCACGCTCCCGCCCGGGTTGTACGCCTCCAGCTTGGCGAACAGTCGCGCGTGCCCGTCGGGCAGCATGCGGGTCAGCTCCAGCATCGGAGTGCGCCCCACGTGAGCGGCAATGTTGGTCGGAATTCGGGCCATTGGGCGCGAACCCTACGGAAAGTGCTCAGCGCGGGTTCAGATGTGGTACATGGCGGCGCCGGAGGCGCGCGACTCCTCCTCGGCCACGTCGGTGATGGTCGACTGCGCCAGCACCGACCGCGCCGCTCCCGCCGCCTCGGCGAACACGCCGGTGGCGCCGCTTCCCACCGGTCCGTCGAGCAGCTCCACCAGTTCGAGCACGGTGATGTCAGCCGGCGGGCGGGCGAACGAGTAGCCACCCTTGACGCCGCGCTGGGAGCGCAGGACCCCGGAGCGTCGCAGCGTGGCGAACAGCTGCTCGAGGAACTGGACCGGAATGTCGCGCCGGCGGGCCAGCTCGGCGATCGGCACGGGTCCACGGTCGCCGTGATGGTGCAGCTCGACCAGCGCGCTCAAGGCATACGGCGACTTCGTGGTGATCGAGATCATGGCTCCAGCCGATCATCGCACGGACGAAGGGAGCGTTGCCGCGGGTTTTCCCTCCATCGAGTCCGCTGGCTGACCTTGGCTGGCGAGAAGGTTGAGAGCGCGCCGAGGCTGTGGGGCATGCGCCGGATCACCGACCGGCTTTAGGGGCAGCCTGGGACCCCCGGGGGCGCCCTAGCGTGACTTGCCATCACCCCGCGGCTCTCGGCCGGCGCGCGCCGGGCGCCCTCGCGGGGTTCGGGCGAAGCGACTAGATCCAGCCGCGCTCAGTTGCGATGAGGACCGCCTGGGCGCGATCCATCGCGCCGAGCTTGCCGTACAAGTTGTGCAGGTGCGTACGGACGGTGCTGGTCGATAGTCCGAGTTCGGAAGCGATCTGCTTGTAGACCATTCCACGCGCCAATCGGCGCAGGACCTCGACCTCGCGGGTGGACATCGGAGACGGATCGATCTGGCGCCGGCGGCCGCCCGAGCTGGGGAGCGGGAGGTCGTACATGACGGTCCGCAGCTCGCTCGGGGCCACCCCGACGTGGCGGGCGACCGTGAGCAGCTCTGACGGGGAAACTGCCCCCCCCAGGGTGTAGTGGGCGAGCATGTCGGCCAGGCGCACGACGGCGGCTTCGCCCTCGGCGTCCTCGGCGTGGTGGCGCTCGATGACGCTCGCCACCGCCTTCGGCAGACCCCAGCGGCGGGCCAGGACGCCGCCAACCAGCGCGTGGTCGACGCCCAGCTCGCGACGCTCGGATTGGATGCGCTCCTCGGGGGTGCGCGCATCCGCATGGATCTGGCGGGGATAGCCAGGGTAGGCGTGGACGAGGACCAGTTTGCCGATGTCGTGCAGCAGGGAAGTGACCATCAACCGGTCGCGGGCGTCGTAGCCGAGCTCGCGCGCGATCCGCTCGGCGGCCCGCTGCGTGGCCACCGCGTGCAGGCGGAAGCGCTCGGGCACGCCCTGCCAGACCGCGGTGCGCTCGAAGAAGTCGAACGTCCTGGCCTTGCTGGCGATCGAGTGGACAGTCCGGGGCGAGAGAACTTCGACGCCCTTGACCGCGCTCTCGATGCGACCGCGCATCCGCCCGTCGACCCGGTTGGCGAGCCTGAGCACGGTGACGGCGAGGGCGACGTCGGCTTCGACCGCCGACACCACATCCGCGGTCGAGGGCTCACCGTTCTCGAAGAGGCGCAGGACGCGGTTGCGGGACTCGGCGAGCATCGGGAAGGCTTCCAGCGCCTCGAAGGCCGCGGTCAGCCTGCGCCCATGGCCCTCGTTGTGATGGCGTTCACGCGAGGCGTAGGGATCGGTGGGGGTGTTGACTGCGGCTAGGGTGGCCACGAGGGGCGTGCTCGTCCTTCCCGGCGTTTCGGAGGGGGTGGGCGGTTCTGGGGAGCTCATGGCCGCCTCAACCAGTTATCGGCAGGCATAGGCTGTTCGTTTAGTCGGGCGCTAACGCGCATGTTCCAGCGCGCGGTCGATCCGGGCAAGGGTCTCGTCTCGGCCGAGCAGCGCCACACTCTCGAAGATGCCCGGCGACACCGTGGTGCCGGCGATCGCGACACGCACGGGCTGGAACACCTCGCCCGGCTTGGTGCCGCGATTCTCCACCACCTCCCGCAGGGCGGACTCCACCGTGTCGACCGTGAACGGCTCGGCCTGAGCCAGCGCGTCCCGCGCGGCCTTCAGGCACTCGACGCCGCCGTTGGAGCAGATGACCTTCTGGAACGCCTTCGGATCGTTGGCTGGGCCGTCGAACAGGAAGCCCACCAGCGGCCAGAATTCGGCCAGGGTCTGGATCTTCTCCTCAGAGATGCCCACCGCATCGCGCAGGCCGGTGCGTCCGGTGAACTCTTCCAGACGCTGGGTGAGCGCGTCGGTGCCGAGCTCGCGGATCCAGCGGCCGTTGAGGTGGCGCAGCTTGCGCTCATCGAACACCGCAGGGTTCTTGGACACCCGCTCGAGCCGGAACCGCCGAGCCAGCTCGTCCAGTCCGAAGAACTCCTCGTCGGCCGCGAAGCCGGCGCCGAGCAGCGCGATGTAGTTGTCAACCGCCTCCGGCAGATAACCGGTCGCGCGCAGCTCCTGCACCGAGGCGGCGCCGTGGCGCTTTGACAGCTTGCGGCCGTCCGGGCCGTGGAGCAGCGGCAGGTGCGCGTACCGCGGCGCAGCGATCCCGAGCGCGTCGAGCACAAGCAGCTGCTTCGGCGTGTTGGAGATGTGGTCTTCGCCGCGAACCACGTCGGTGATGCCTGCGTCGAGATCATCGACCAGGTTCGCGAACACGTAGAGCACGGAGCCATCGGCTCGCGCGATTACGAAGTCGTCGATGCTTGCGTTGGCGAAGCGGATCTGCCCACGGATCACGTCGTCGAAGATCGTCTCGCCCTCGTCCGGGACGCGCAGGCGAATGGCGCCGGAGTCCTCCTCTCGACCCCGGAACCCGCGCTCGAACCCATGCCGCTCCTTGTAGGCCTGTACGTCTTCGGCCGTGGCGGTGGAGGGGTAGGCGTGCCCGGACTCAAGCACGTGCGCGAGCACCTCGCGGTGGCGCTGAGCACGCTCCGACTGGAACACCGGACCCTCGTCCCAGTCGAGGTTCAGCCACCTGAGTGCGTCGAGGATCTGCTCCACGTTTTCGGGGGTGGAGCGTTCGCGATCGGTATCTTCGATGCGCAACACGAGCGTCCCAGGCTTGCCCTCCGGGCCGTAAGCCTGGCCGCGGGCCAGCAGCCAGTTGTAGAGCGCCGTCCGGGCACCGCCGATGTGCAGTGCCCCGGTCGGGGAGGGAGCGAAGCGAACGCGCATGACCTACAGAATCGCATGCTAATCGGCGCGCACGTCTCGAATGCGGGCGGCCTCTCGCGCGCCGTGGAGCGCGGGGTCGAGCGGGGCTGCGACGCGATCCAGATCTTTAACCAGTCGCCGCGCATGTGGCGCCCCACCGCCTACAGCGACGACGACTTCGCGGAGTTTCGCGCGGCTATGAAGGCCAGCTCGATCAAGGCCGTGATCATCCACGCCGTCTACTTGCTGAACTGCGCCACCGAGGATCCAGACATGCGCGAGAAGACGCTGGCCTCTCTGATCCAATCGCTGCGCGTCGGCGCGGGCATCGGTGCCCTGGGCGTAGTGCTGCATCCGGGATCGGCCAAGAAGGGCGAGGTCGCCAACGCGATCGAGCGCGCCGGCAAGGTCATCAAGGAGGCGCTGGCCGAGTCCGGAGGCTGCGACCTGCACCTCGAGGACACAGCCGGCGCCGGCGGCACGCTCGGGCGTTCATTCGAGGAGGTCGCGGCGCTGCTTGAGTCCGCGGGTGGCGAGAAGCGACTCGGCGTGTGCCTCGACTCCTGTCACCTGTTCGCCTCGGGCTACGACGTCCGGACTCGGGACGGGCTCCATGAGACGCTCGACGAGTTCGACGGAACGGTGGGATTGGAGCGCCTCGGATCCCTCCACGTCAACGACTCGGCCGTCTCGCTGGGCTCGGCTCGCGACCGTCACGCGATCATGGGCCAGGGTGAGCTGGGCGAGAAGGGCTGCGCGGTGTTCCTGTCCGAGCCGCGCTTCGAGCAACTGCCCTGCGTGGTCGAGACCGGTCGCGACGGCGGCGCGCCCGCCGCGGACGACGTCGCGCTGGCCAAGAAGCTGCGCACGCGCGGAAACGCCGCGCGCCGGCGGGTCAAGAAGTCGCGCTAGCCGCGCCCGCTTCGGCGACCCGGGCGAGCTTGCGCGCCGGCGCGGACCGGGGCACGCCGGGCACTCGGGAGGACTCCCCGCTCGAGCGGCGCGGCGACCCATCTTGAGAACTCGGGTGGGCCGCGTACGCGATAGCGTGCGGGCGTGACCGATCGTCAGGCGGATGCCCTCGTCGTCTTCGGCATCACGGGCGACTTGGCCCGCAAGATGACGTTCCGCTCGCTCTACCGCCTCGAGCAGCGCGGCTTGCTCGGGGTCCCCGTTATCGGAGTGGCGGTCGACGACATGAGCGATGAGCAACTGCGCGACCGCGCGCGCGAGTCGATCGAGCAGGCCGGCGAGCACATCGACGAGGCGGTCTTCGACGCCTTCGCCGCCCGCCTGGGCTACGTCAGCGGCGACTTCGGCGACGAGCGGACGTTTTCGCGCGTGGCCAACGCGCTGCACGACTCACGCAACCCGACGTTCTACCTCGAGATCCCGCCCTCGCTGTTTGCCCGCGTGGTCTCCGGGCTGGCCGGAGCCGGGCTCGTGTCGAACGGGCGCCGCGTAGTGGTGGAGAAGCCGTTCGGTCACGACCTGAAGTCGGCGCGAGCGCTTGCAGCCGAGCTGCACCGCCACCTCGATGAGTCACAGCTCTATCGGATCGACCACTTCCTGGGGAAGATGGGATTGCAGGAGATCCTCTACCTGCGCTTCGCCAACACCATGCTCGAGCCGGTGTGGAATCGCAGTCACCTGGCGTCCGTGCAGATCACGATGGCGGAGAGCTTTGGCGTGGAGGACCGCGGGCATTTCTACGATCCGGTCGGAGCGCTCCGCGACGTGGTGGTCAACCATCTGCTGCAGGTGCTCGCCACCGCAGCCATGGAGCCACCGGCCGGCGGCGATCCCGACACGCTCAAGGACAGCAAGCTTGCCGTGTTCAGAGCGATGCCGGACGCCGAGACAACCCGATACGTGCGCGGGCAGTATGACGGCTACCGGGACATCGACGGGGTGGCTCCCGATTCGAACACCGAGACGTACGTCGCACTGCGCCTGGAGGTGGACAACTGGCGCTGGTCCGGCGTGCCGTTCTTCCTGCGCACCGGCAAGCACCTCCCCGTCAGGCAGACCGAACTGCGGCTCCTCTTCCGCCATCCGCCGCGCCTGCACTTCCTCGGCACCGATCACCGCCGGCCCGAGCCAGACCAGATCGTGGTCAAGATCGACCCGTCAACCGGGATCCGGATGATCCTCGACGCCCAGCGCGCCGACCGGCCGGGAGCGAACGAGATCGAGCTCGACATGGAGTTCGCGCAGGAGGGCGGCGAGGGCGCCACACCCTATGAGGTGCTCCTGCACGCCGCCCTCGTCGGCGACAGCACGCACTTCACGCGCCAGGACAACGTGGAGCAGAGCTGGAGGATCGTCCAGCCCCTGCTCGACGCCCCACCGGCGGTGCAACCGTATGCCAAGGGCTCGTGGGGTCCGGCCCGGGCCGATGACCTGGTCGCCCACTATGGCGGGTGGCACGGGCCGTGGGTGCCTGAGGACTAAACGGCGTTCAGCTCGCCAGCAGGTACACCGGCTGCTCGAGCAGCGCGCGGAGGCGAGCGAGGAACTCCGCCGCCGGCGCGCCATACAGTATCCGGTGATCGCAGGTGAGGACGAGGCTCATCCGCACGCCCGGGACGACGCGTCCTTCGCGCACGACCGGTAGCTCGCGCAGCTCGCCCACGGCCAGGATCGCCGCCTGGGACGGATTGATGATCGCCGCGAAGCTCGCTACTCCATACATCCCGAGGTTGAACACCGTGAACGTCGCGCCCGACAGCTCGGCCGGTGTGATCGTGCGCTGCCGAACGCGCTCGGCCAGGGTGCGCGCCTCCCGCGCGATGTCGAGCAGCGACTTACGATCAGCGTCGAGGAGCGTGGGCACGATCAGGCTTTCCTCAGCCGCCACCGCGATCCCGATGTTGACTCGCTCGTAGAGCTCGAACGCGCCGTCGCGGTACGCGGCGTTGGCAAGCGGATGCTCGCGCAGGGCCAGACCGCACGCCTTGACCACCATCTCGTTGTAGGAGGGCGCGACCTCGCCGCTGCGAGCGGCCTTACGGAGCTGCTCGCGCAGCGCCACCGCCTGCTCCATGTCGACCTCGGCGCGCAGCGAGAAGTCCGGGATCGTCGCTTTCGACTCCGCCATTCGCTGGGCGAGCTGGACCTGGATGCGCGACGGCTGCTGGATGGTGATCGCGCCCTTGTTGCCGCGGGCGGGCCGAGCGAGCGCCGGAGCTTCGGCGGCGGACGCCGCCACGTCGGACTTGACGATCCGCGCGCCCGGCCCGGAACCGGCCGCCACGTCGGACTTGACGATCCGCCCGCCCGGCCCGGAGCCGGTCAGCGGCGACAGGTCGGCGCCCGACTCGCGAGGCAGCCGGCGGGCGGGGGCGGACGCCTTCGCGCCGGGCGCGCCGTTATCACCGCTCGCGGGTGCCGCTTTGCGCTCCGACGGCGCCTCCGCGATCCGCGCGATCAGCTGCCCGATTCGCACCGTCGTTCCCTCGCCCACCAGGATCCGGAGCGTGCCGTCGGCGTCGGCGTCGAACGTGACGCTGGCCGTGCCGGCCTCGACCTCGGCCAGCGGCTCGCCGTGGGACACCCGATCGCCGTCGCGCTTGAGCCAGCGTACGATCGTCCCCCCCTCCATCGAGTCCGAAAGGCGCGGCATGGCGACCTCAGCCATCGTGCATCACCGCCCAGCCTCGGGCTTGAGCTCGAGGCCAGATGCTTTGGCCTGAAGCTCGATCAGCGCGGCGAAGTCCCCGTCGGTGTAGCCGTGGCCGATCAGCGCCTGCACGACCTGATGGGCGGCGGCCGCTACCGGCAACGGCACGCCGAGTTCGCGCGCGGCCTCGTGGCCGAGACCGAAGCTCTCGTAGGAGCTGCGGCGTGAATGTGGGCGAGAGTTCGAGGTTGACGTAGGCCAGAGTTTGTAATGGGTGAAGGGCGAGCCGAGCAAGCTGTTGTTGAGGAACTCCATCATGGGCGCGAGCCCGGCTGGGTCGACTGAGGTTTCTTGCGATATTTCGCAGTTTTCTCAGTCGCTGCGAGGCCCGCCTTGTTCGCCCTCCAGGCAGCCGGCGAACGGGCGCCCGGCGCGTGACCGGGGCGCCTCGCTCGCGCTCGATCGCCAGTCCGCCCGCGGGTCGGACACGCCGCCCTCAGGTTGCGCGGGCGTAGTTGCTTGCTCCGTACCAGTCGACGACGACCACGGGTTCCTCGCCCACTACCCATGCGTCATGTCCGCTGGGCAGCGAGGTGACGTCGCCCGGTCCCGCGACCATCTCGGTGCCGTCGTCCATGCGGATCGCGAGCTGGCCGCTGAGGTGGTACTGGAAGTGCGGCGCCTGGCAGCTGTCGGTCCCAGCGATCGGCTTGACGTCGTTTGACCAGCGCCAGCCCGGCTGGAATACCAGCCTGCCGACCTCGGCGCCCCCGATCGAGAGGATCTCGGCTCTGCCGTTCGGGAACTCCCGCGTCTCGTCCGGGCGCCCGAAGCTCTTGTGCTCGGTCTCGTGCGTCATGCTGGCTCCTCGCTGGAGTGGTCGATCACGTGCTATTGCTCATCCCAGACCTCGAGCACGGTCTGGCCGGAGATGACGCCGTCCTCGAGCTCGATCACCGTCGCACAGATCACGTTGGTGCCGTCGTGATAACGGCAGGCCTGCGTATAGGCGGCGCCTGTGTCGTCCAGCACGCGATGCTTTACCGAGTGGGTCATGTCGCGGGCGTACGTGTCCTCGAGCCATGCCTTGATCTCCTCGCGGGTACGCAGCACGCGAGGCGTTCCCGGCTGGGAGGTCTTGTTGTTGATCGTGACGACTGCGTCCGGGCCGTACATCGACAGCTGGGTCGCGGCGTCGCGTGCCTCGGCCGCGCGAGCGAAGCGGTCGAGATCGAAGGTGGTGATGGTGCCCATGCGTCCCCCCTTGTTTGGGTGGTGTCCTACCTACTAGTAGGTAAGCTATGATGACGAGCGGCAACCTACCTTCTAGTAGGTAAACTGTCAAGGCCCAAACGGATAAGATCCCGAAACGCAAATGGCCGTCGCGCGTACCAAGAAAGAACCCCCCCGCACCGCGGAGCGCATCCTCGACATCGCCGAGCGCCTGGTGCAGGTCCGCGGCTTCAACAACTTCAGCTACGCGGACATCGCCACGGAGCTAGGCATCACCAAGGCGAGCCTGCATTACCACTTCCCGGGCAAGGCCGAGCTTGGCCAGGCACTCATCGCCCGCTATGCCCAACGCTTTTCGGACGCGCTGGAACGAATTGACCGAGACCTTCCGGACGCCCACGCCAAGCTCGAGGCCTACGCGAACTTGTACGCGGAGGTCCTACGCGGCAAACGCATGTGCATGTGCGGGATCCTCGCCGCCGAATATCAGACGCTGCCCGGGCCGATGCGCAGCGCCGTCATCGGCTTCTTCGACGAGAACCAGCGGTGGTTGGCCGACCTGCTCGGCCAGGGCAAGGCGGAGCGGACTTTGAAGTTCAAAGGTGCTCCCGAGGATGTGGCCCAGGGGATCCTCAGCACGCTGGAGGGTGCGATGCTCGTGGCGCGACCGTACGGTGACCTAGCGCGCTTCAACGCAGCCGCGGGGCAGCTGCTCGCGGGTTTGACCCCGTAGGCGCTGCTCCAATCTCTGCGACCTTCTCACGTCACGGCTAGGGGTCAAGGTGACGTGCCGGTCTCGCCGGCGGTGGTGCTCTTGGCGGCCGTCCGGGTGGACGCCCGGGGAGCAGGCGGCTCGGCTACCGGCGCGGTCGAGCCGCGGATGACCAGCTCGGGCGCGAGCAGCAGCTGCCGGGGCGGTGCCTCGCGCGAGCGCAGCTGCTCCAGCATCAGCGCCGCCGCGGTCGCGCCGAGCTCGTAGTGCGGCACGCGGACGGTCGTCAGCGGCGGCCGGAAGCGATCCACGAACGGCATGTCGTTATAGCCGACCACGGACACGCCCCCCGGGCAATCCAGCCCGCGCGCTTCGAACGCGTCGTAGCAGCCGAGCGCCAGCAGGTCGTTGCCCGCCACGATCGCCGCGAAGTCACGCCGGCGATCGAGCAGCTCACCGCAGCACCGGGCCCCCTCCCGCTCGGTGAACGCGTCGCTGAACACGATCAGGCTCGGATCGACCTCGAGCCGGAGGGCTCGCATGGCGTCCAGAAAGCCCTGGTGGCGCGACCATCCCGTATAGAGCGCCTGCGGGCCGGCCACGTGCGCGATGCGCCGGTGCCCGAGCTCGGCCAGGTGCTCCACGGCCAGCCGAATCCCCTCGTGATCGTTGCCGGTCACCGCCGGGATCGCATCGCTGGCGACCCGGCGGTTGACCAGCACCACCTTGGCGCCGGAGCGCACCTGATCGGGCAGCAGCCAGTGGTCGCGCACCGCCGTGGCAGCGATGAAGCCATCAACCTGCCGCGCGCTCATCGCCTCGAAGGCGACCTGCTCGCGCGCGGCGTCGTTGTCGGTATTCGCGATCAGCGGGGTATAGCCGGCCTCGCGCAGGCCATCCTCGATGCCGCGCACCACGGCCGCGAACAGTGAATTCATCAGGTCGGGGACGAGCACCCCGATCGTGTGCGAGCGGTTCGTCCGCAGGCCCCGCGCGATCGGGTTGGGCCGATAGCCGAGCTCCTCCGCGGCCTCGAGCACGCGCCGCGCCGTCTGCTCGTTGACCAACCCACGCGTCTGCGGATTGAGCGCGCGCGACACCGTCCCGGGGTGCACCCCGGCGACGCGCGCCACGTCTCGCAACGTCGCCGGCCCAGCGAGGCTCAACTTCCTTCTCGCCATCGCAGGAGGATTATGCACACGTTTGCAGTCGCTGCGGCGGTTTGTCTGATCCGGCGCCTCGGCGCGCCGGCCCCAACACACCACTGATGTGGTGACGACCTCGCAGGTGCGCGCCGAGGTTGCTCAGCTTCCGTGCATCGCCTCGCGCAGCGTCGGCGTTTCGGGCTGCCCGAAGGCAGGAGCCCGACCGGGCGGCTGCGTCGGCGCCGGCCATGACGGCGGCGGCGGCAACGGCCGGGTTTGCGGTGCGCCCTGCGTGAGGGTGAGCGCCTCTCCGTAATGGGCGATGTCCACCGGCGCCCCCTCGAGCAGCGTGTAGATGGCCTGATCGGCGTGCACCTCGATCCGGATGCACCGTCCCCGGAAGCGAACTCCGAACTGAAGTCGCGTGATCCGCGAAGGCAGCCGTGGCGCGAATGACAGCGTGGCGGCATGGTCGCGGGCGCCTCCGAACCCCGCCGCCACGGCGTGCCAGGCGCCGGCCAGCGCTGCCAGGTGGACGCCGTCCCGGGTGTTGAAGGCGAGGTCGCGCAGATCGATGAACGCGGTCTCGCTGAGGTAGTCCCAGGCCAGCTCCAGGTGACCTACCTCGGCGGCCACGACGGCCTGGATGGCGGCCGAGAGCGAGGAATCGCGCACGGTGATCCGCT
>JAFAZZ010000423.1 GCA_019239375.1 Solirubrobacterales bacterium
TCGGCGCTCGATCAGGGGCTCGGAGTGCTGATCTGGAGTCCGCTCGCCGGCGGCCTTCTGTCCGGCAAATACCGGCGCGGGCAGGACCCGCCCTCGGGTTCCCGTCACGCGAGCGACTGGGACGAGCCCCCGGTGTACGACGAGGACAGGCTGTACGACACGATCGAGGTTCTCGTCGAGATCGCGGAGGATCATGACGTCTCGCCCGCGCAGGTGGCGCTCGGTTGGCTGCTCCGGCGGCCCGGAATCACGTCGGTGATCATCGGCGCGCGCACGGACCAGCAACTGGCCGACAACCTGGCCGCCGCGGATCTGGAACTTACTGCCGACGAGGTGGCGCGGCTCGAATCCGTCAGTCGACCGCCGCTGATCTATCCCTACTGGCATCAACGCAAGACCGCCGCGGACCGGCTTTCCGCCGCGGATTTGTCGCTGATCGGCCCGCACCGAGACACCGGCGGGACCGTGACCGCCGATGCATCACACCGCGAATGACCATATGTGACCGAGTCGCCCCGCCCGAGCCAATGCATCAGTCGGCGCCGAGCAAGTGCGCCTCGACCCACTGGTTGCGGAACTTCCCGTGCGGATCGAACCGCTGGAGCAGGGCGGAGAAGTCGGCGAGCCGCTCGTAGCAACCGGCGAAGTCGGCGGCTCCGGCGAGGAACAGCTTGCCCCAGTGCGGACGCGCGCCGAGCGGCATGAGGATGCCCTCGATCTCGGCTAACGCCCGCTCGACCGCGGCTTGGTCGGGCGCCCAGGTGAAGTGAATGGCAACGGAATCGCGCCCGTGCTGAGGGCTAAGCCACAGCATGTCGGCGGCGACCGTGCGCAGTTCGCTCACCTGAACGAGCTTTTGGAAAGTCGGGCCGATTCCCCGCAACGCCGCAATGGCCTCGACGGCTCGCTCCCGAGGAAGGTGGTACTCCGACTGGATCTCCTGGCCGCTGCTTGGGGTGAAGCCCATGCGGAAGTGCGGCAGGCGATCCATCCACGGCCCCGGGCGGCCGAGCTGCGGCGTGCAGCTGGCCGGGTCTAGACCGGCGATCGGGTGACGGTCCGCGGGCGCCGGAGCTGCCCCGAACAGCTCCTCGGGGGCGGGAGGATCCGTCGCCCGCCGTTTGAGCCACACCTGATCGGTGCGCTCGCCCCAGCGCACAAACACGCTCACGCTGTAGGCGTCGGAGACGATGGCGTCGAAGTGCTCGAACAGCGCGTCCCAAGCGAGACCCTCGTACACGTGCTGGCTTATCTCGTATGCGGGCTGCACGTCGAGGACGACCCGGGTCACAACGCCAAGCGCGCCGAGCGCGACCACAACACCGTCGAAGTCGGGTTCGCCCCGGCGCAGCCGGGCGATCTCGCCGTCAGAGCGAACCAGCTCGAGCGCTGCGACCGCCGTCGCCAAATTCCCGTTAGTCACGCCCGAACCATGGGTGGCGGTGGCCACCGCGCCTGCTACCGAGATGTGCGGCAGGGAGGCAAGGTTCGCCAGCGCCATCCCCTCGGCCGCGAGCCGCTCGGCCAACTCGCCATAGCGCAGGTGGGACGGCAGCGAGACGGTCTGGGCGTCGCGGTCGACGCTCACCTCGCCGGGCAGGTCCTCGAGGGTCACGAGTTCATCGCCGTCGCTGATCGCGCTAAACGAGTGACGGGAGCCGATCACGCGCAGCCGCCCGCACGAGACGACGAGCCGCTGCAGCTCGGCGAGGGCGGTCGGGCGATGCAGCGCCCTCGCTCGGTAGGCGTAATTGCCACCCCAGTTCCGCAGCTCCACCGCGCCCAGAATACCCCGGTGCGCATCACGGACCCGGGAGCCACCGGCCCGGGAGCCGCGGTGGGCCGCTACTCCTCGAAGCCGTCAAGCGGGCACGGCGACCGCGCCGCTGGACAGGGCCGGTTGTCCTCGCCTGCGTGTGCGAGGGAGAGATGTGCCCGCCGAGGCGGGGATCGCGCCTTGATTTGCACGCGCAGGAAGGATTCGCGCCACCGGACGTCTCCTCTCTGAAGAGTTATCAGACGTCTGCTGACTCCGTGAAGATTCAAAGGGTTCGGGGCTCAAGCCGGCCAAGCCGGGATAGCCATGACACGAGGTGATTGCGAGGGAGCTATGAACGATCCGGGCGATCGCCTGGCTGAGGCGCACATCTGCGGCCGGGCACCCTCGGCGGGACGACGTAGCGGCCATGTCCGTCCCCTCGTGCGCGCGCAGCCGGGATCAACCGCGCACCCAGCGGCCGAAGCCTGGCCCCAGGAGCGATTTGCCCGCTTGCAGCAGCGTCTTGCCCCAGCGGCCACACGCCGGGCGTCGCCGGGTACCGCCAACCTCCGACAACAGCGGGAGGACACTGGAAGGAATCCACCGTCCGGAGCGTCCCTTCCGATAAATCGACCGCGAGTCCTGACCAGTGGTGCGGCGCAACCAGCGAGCGCGTAAGGCTCGCGATCAGGTGAATTGCCGATGACACGCGGACGTTCTTAGGTCAGGCTGCACTCAACACCGTGTTCGGATCTCTGAGTTCCCATAGCACCGGGCTCCCACTGCTCGACGCCCAATCCGATTTCATGCGGGCGCGGCGCGCCTACCGCATCGCGAGGGTGGGAGGCTGGCTTCGTCGGCCCCGGTCTTGCCGCTGTCTGCGCTCGCTATCGCCCTCCACCATGCGCGCGGCCGGGTCGACGCGACTAGAGGTGGTACCGCTACACGCGGTTGTCGGTACGGTTGAGCCCACAGTCAACTTCGATTCGGACTTCCGGCCGGCCTCGAGCGCCCTGCGCCGCCGCTGGGAGCGCGTAGCGTTGGCTCATCGCAAGGGCGCCGTGCTGCCGCCGGTCGTGCTGAGCCGCCACCCGGACGGCTACTACGTCGTCGATGGGCGTCACCGGGTTTCGGTTGCGCGAGCGCTGCGGCACCAAGAGATCGATGCGTGGGTGAGCGGCCCTCGGCAGTAGCGCCGACGACCACGCCAATGAGTTAGGCGGAGAAGCTATCAGCGCGAGGCGACTCGGCGGAGTCGATCTCGGCGGCGATGGTCTGCGCGAACGCCTCCGGGCGCGAGAGGAACGGGTGATGCCCGGCGTCAAACTCGACGATACGCGCGCCGGCTCTGACGCGTTGGCGCTGCACCTCGGCGGGCGTGGCGAGATCTTCTGTGCAGATTAGGTACGTCGCTGGTTTTTGCTGCCAGGCGATCTGGCGCGGTGGCTGGGTGAAGGGCGTGAGCGACTGCCGGGTGAGGCGGGTCAGTGCCTGCTCGGTCGTGACCTCGTCGCAGTCCTGCAGGAAGTACTCCCGGATCATGTCGGGGTCGACGCCGACGGTGCCGTCGTCGCTCGGCGCCAGCCACGGCGCGGGCTCGGAGCCGATGAGATCGGCCTGGGACTGTCCGGCCTGGGGCATCACCGAAGTCACGTACAGCAGCTGGGTCACGCGGTCATCGAGCCCGGCTTCGGTGATGATCACCCCGCCGTAGGAGTGGCCGCACAGGACGACCGGCCCGACGATCTCGGCGATCGCTTGGCGGCACGCGTCGACGTCGTCGTAGAGATCGCCGAGCGTCGCGCCCGCTTCGCCGCAGCTGGGGAGTGGCACCACGGCGGTGGCGATTCCGTGCTTGGCGAGCGGCTTGGTCATTTTGCTCCACCACCAGGCCGCGTCTCGAACGCAGGCCCCGTGGACAAAGATCAGTGTGGGCATGACGTCACCATAGCGCAACCTCACGGTTGCACGAGCAGCATGCGTTTCCGCAGCGGAAGCAGTTACACCAGCGGTTCTGGAGTACCGCGTTGACGACGAGCGATATCGCGAGAACCGGGCGGCTGTCGCCGAGCGGGGTGGCCAGTTGATCGGGATCGCCATGTCGGGCGCGCCCCTGGACGCTGCGGCGGCGTGGACGAGGCAGCTGTATGTGCTCTATGTGTATGCAGCCGACCACGGCACTGGTGCTGGGCGAGCTTTGTTGGGCCGTCATCGACCCCGCTGAGTCGGCGGTGCTGTGGGTCGCCGACCCCACCCCTCGCCCGCAGGCGTTCTACCGCAAGCACGGCTTCGTGGAGTTCCGCCACGGGCGGCGCTCACGAACGCGGGCGTTGCGGTATGGCCTGGGCAAGCGCGGCCAAGGCTGGTGGACTTTCAGGCTGCGCGGCTCCGGCGGCTGACGGCCGGTCGGTGATCGGTGTTCGCCGGGTGGAGAGCAAGGCGATCATGCCGCCGCAGCCTGGCACCCAGATCGAGATTGCGTGATACGCGAGCACAGCTCCGATCGATGCCGCGGGGGGGAGGCCATAGACAACGAGCGCGCCGGCGAGGCCGGAGTCGAGCACTCCGAGGCCAGCCGGCATCGGAATGGCTGCGGTCAGATAGCCAATACAGCAGGCGATCAGCACCGCCAGGAAACCGAGGCGATGGCCGGTCGCCGCGCAGGCCGCCCACAGTGCTGCGACGTCTAGGCAGGTGAAGCCGGCCGCGCCGAGCAATCGCCAGGTCGGATGCCGGACCGCCGCCCACGCGCCGTCGAGCCCGACGGTCAAGGCGCGAATGGGCCTTGGTGTCCGTTCACCGCCGCGGCGGCTGAGGAAGGCGATCAGGGTGGCACTGGAAAGGACCCCGACGGATACCAGGATTGGAATGCCGGTGCGGCTCAGATCGAGCGGACCGTCAGGGACTCCCGCGAACAGCAGCACCCCCGCCACGCCGTTGGCGAGAAACCCAACGCCGACGAGCAAACACAGGAGCGCCCCGCTGCGGCCCAGAAGCTGCCTCATGCCTATCCCGTTGCCGCGCATCACCAGGCCGGTCGCGGGCACCGAGGAGATGTTGCCGCCAGGAAGGACCGCGCCGGCGCCCATCGCGATCCAGGCCACGCGCCGGCTCTCGCCACGTGACGGCTCAGGAAAGAAGTAGCGAAACACGGTGACGTAGCTCAGGCACGAGAAGATCTCCAGGGCCACAGCGGCCGCGAGCCAGGCCAGGCTCATGTGGCCGATCTGGTCCAAGACCTCCGCCGGTGGCGCGACCAGAAAGAGAAGCCCGGTTGAGACCGCACCGATCATGAGCAGGCCCGCTCCACGCCACGTCGGCCGCAACGTCTGCGTCTTCTCCGCGGACTGGCCGCGGCCGCCGCTGGTCATGTATCAGTCGCTCGCCATGAGATCTTGGATCTTCGCGCACTTCGCTAAGCAGTGCGCCACATACCCGTGCCACGGCCGCATATGCGTGCTGAGCTCGGGGCATCGACCCCGCGAGGGTCGCGAGTGCGCGCTCCAGCGCGCCTGTCTCGCGTCGAAACAAACCATCCGCGGACCGGCGGTCCCGGGCGGTCCCGATCGCGAGAGCAGTAGATAGCCGAGGGGCGTTCTCGCAGAAGATCATCGGACCTGAATCGTTATTTGTTGGTACCGGTTCAGCCCAAAGGAGAGTTAATGCGGAAGTTCTCAGTCGCCGTCGGGGCAACGGCGCTAGCGCTGGCCGGCGCCAGCTGTGGCTCGCGGTCGTCTACGACTACGGGCTCGCAGGCGTCTACGACCACGAGGACGACGGTGATCGCTGCGCCTGCCGCCGAGGTCTCCTGGGCGGGGCCGGTGAATGCGCCGTCCGCTAGGTCGATCGTCGGCACCTGGAGCGCCCATATCACGCCATTCCCAGGAAGTGGCGCGCCGCGCCAGCGGTTCACGATTGTGGTCGCCCGCGGCGAGCGGGCGGGCACGTGGCGGATCGGTTTGCGCTGCGCTGGGACGCTGCGCCTCAAGGACATCTCCAGCGGCTATCACCACTACTACCGGGTGGCGGGCGCGAATGCCGGATGCGCGGCGCGTGGCGTCGACTGCCTCAAGCGTGTTGGCGCGCAGATGGTCGACCTGTTCGTCCCTGACTCGGGGCCGGGCGACAGCGTCAACTTGCGTCGCGTCCGCTGAGGGCGAACCGGGGACGGCTCCCGAGCTCGGGAGTGCTCAACTACACCGCGCTGCCGCCTCGGGCTCACTGGTCATCCTTTGACGGTTGGCGGAGGTCGGAAGTGCGCCGGTTTCGGCTTGCCCGCGCAGAGGGTCCGTCTTAGACCAGCGCCTTCCGGCGTTCCGTCGAGGTGGCCCCGGAGCGGCAACAGGAGGTCGCGCCTAGAGCGCCGGTCCGTCAGGTCGGGGCGATCGCGGGGAGCCGCTCGAGACTCCTGACCGCAAGCTGTCTCGGCCGGCGCCCTGCGGGACCGAGCCCGCGCAGCCCTGCGACCGGCGGCTTCAATAAGCCACACTCGATAACCGCATTTGGTTCGGTCGTCAGGTGGATCCGGCGCAGGATCAGAGGCGAGCTGCGGCAGCGTGTCTAGCTGCGGAAGCGTGTCTTAGTGCTTACAAGCTCGGTCGTCGTGGGCAACGGCGGCGGGCTTACACTCTGCCGCTCGTTCTTGAGTCTTGAGTATGACGAAGGGAGGGGAAGAGAGCGTGGTCGCTCGTCTGCCGCACCGTTCGTTTGCGTCAGCTGTCGCGCTCATCTTCGGCGCCGGCGCCGATGGCGTTCGCGTCGTTGTTTGGCCTCGCGTGCGTCTGGCGCCGTACCGGCCTGCGATTCCGCACGCAGATGGGCCCCCCGCGGGCTCGGTGTGCGCCGTTGTTGTCAACGGAGACGAGGAGTCGCTCGGTGTCCCGTATGCGGTGCCCCGTGGGAGCCCCCACCACGCCGAAGACAGCAACCCGGCCGCGGTTGACAAGACCCGAGCCATCATGTCGCGGTGCGCGGCGGTGACCCAGTCCATGAGCGCGACGCAGATCTCGCTCGAGCACAACCGCCAGTTCTGGAAGGGCCGTGCCCGGAGACCGCGCCGGTAGCCGACGGAGTGCATCGCCGGAGGGCCAGCGTGCCGCGCGTCGGTTGCACTAAGTCATCAATACGTCAGATCAACAATGAATGGAGGTAGGAAAGATGAGGTTTAGGAATGTTCGCGGCCCGACAAGGGCCCTTGCCTGGTTGGCCGCGGTGGTTGCCATCGCCGTCGCCGTGCCGCTGGGGCAGGCTGGCGCGACGGGGAGTCACAGCCGCCGAGGGGGCCATGGTCTGGAATGGGTTTCAGCGTGGGCGGCGTCGCCGCAGGGTCCATACCCGTCCGGGATTGCCTATGAGCCGCTGCCGCTCGACTCGGTGTTCCCCGCGCCGGGGCAGCAGGCAAACGACCAAACGTTGCGCCTGGTGGTCCACACCGCGCAGGGCGGCCCCGAGTTGCGCTTGCGCTTGTCCAATCTCGATGGGACACAACCAGTGACCTTTGGGGATGTGACGATAGGCGCTCGCTCGACTGGTGCGGCGATTGTCCCCAGGACGCTGCGGCACGTACTGTTCGGTGGCCAGCCGAGCGTGGTGGTGCAGCCGGGCGCGGAGGCGCTCAGCGACCCAGTTGCCCTGCGGACCCGACCGCAGGAGGATCTCGCTGTCAGCCTGTTCATCTCGGGCCCCTCAGGGCCGATGACATGGCACGCCAAGGCGGTCACTACGTCATACGCGACACTGCCGGGCAGCGGAAATCACGCCTCCGAGACTGCGGGCACGGCCTTTACCGCGCCGATGCGATCATGGTTCTTCCTCAACGACATCGACGTGAACGTCCCGCAGACGCCTGAGACGGGCACCATCGTTGCCCTCGGCGATTCGATCACCGACGGCACCGGGGCGACCGTGGACGGCAACGACCGGTGGCCAGACGACCTTGCGCGTCGACTCCTCACCGCGCCCGGCCTGGAGAAGGAGGTCGTCGACGAGGGCATCGGTGGCAACAAGGTCCTCGTCGACGCCGGCACGGGCGGCCCGTCGGCTCTGAGTCGGCTTGCCCGCGATGTCTTCTCGCGACCTAATGTGACCGACATGGTCGTGTTTGAGGGCGTCAATGACATAGGTGGTGGCGCGACGGCCGACCAGGTCATCAGCGGGCTTGAGCAGATCGCGGCGCAAGCGCATGCCGAGGGAATCAGCGTGACCGGCGCCACGATCACGCCGTATGGCGGCTTCTACACCGCACCCGATTCAATCCGGCAGGAGGTGAACACGTGGATCCGAACCAGCGGCGTGTTCGACCACGTTGTCGATTTCGACGCGATCGTACGTGACCCCACCGACCCAAGCCGACTCAACCCGATCTACGACCACGGCGATCACATCCACCTCAACCCCGCGGGCTACCAAGCGATCGCTGACGCAATCCCGCTCCGGTACTTCTACGACCGGCCGTCCGGACACAACCGAAGCAGCGGATGATCGAACGCAGCCTCTGCCGATTCCGTCGCTGAGGCGGAG
>JAFAZZ010000431.1 GCA_019239375.1 Solirubrobacterales bacterium
GTAGTGAGGAAGTGTGTGCACGACCGCCCAAGGCCCGCTTAGACGCCGGGCTCAGAACACCTTCTGAACAGGGGACCGCGCCAGCCGGCGGCCTTTGGCGTCGAGCGCCGCCACTGCGACGTACGCGTGGGCGCGCGAGTTGATCGCCGTTTCGAACCCCCGCCTTCGAGCGCTCGCCACGGCCCGAAGTCGGTCCGGCTGGCTGCCGGCGAGAACGCGCCACGCCGCCACGCCCGTAGCTCCGTTCCAGCTCACGTAGACCGTCATGTTCGCGCCGCGGCGTACGACCGTGGCGGCCGGCGGCGTACTCGGGGTGGCGCTCCAGGCAAAGCGGTAGGCGCGGTAGCTGAAGTTCTCGTCGACGAAGCGGCCCTCGAACACGAGCTTGCCCTGTGCGTTGTACTGACTGAAGTACGGCTGCTGGCCCCAGCCGATGAAATCGTCGGCGTCGGGTAGCTCCTGATCTCCCCCCTCGAAGCTCGCGAGTAGCGGCGGGGAGTGGCCCAGCTGGCTCGCCACGGTGGCGGTCATGTGCCTGAGGTCGAGTCGGAGCTTCAGCGCTCGTGATTGGGGGTGCACATAGGGTGGACCGGCGCCGTCATCGAACATGGTGAGGATCCCGTCCGAGGCAGCCCGCACGCGCGCGTCGTGCTGGAAGGCAAACGAAGCCCCTGGGCCGAGCCTGAAGCTCGAGCTCTTGCCCCCGAGCGTCCACATCGTCGAGCCGGTGCGACGGTTGACCTTGTACACCGACCAGGTGTTCCGTCCCGAGATCACCAGGTTGCCATCCCAGTCGAGCCCGATCGAGTTGATGTGGAAGTAGTCGTAGGGATCCCAGGTCCCGTTGGGGATCGCCGGCTTACCCTTCTGCTTGGGCTGGTTCGGAGGCGGTGCGTAGCTGGCTGTGAGCGGGACGTGGTCCAGGCTGTCCCACTGGGACTCCACCAGCCCAGTGGCCAGGTCGATCTCCTGCGCCACCGAGTCGAGGACGACCTCCCGGGTCGCTCCATGGACCGCAGAGGCGTCGACGTAGACCGGGTACTCCGCGGTGATCAGGACGGTTCCCCAGGGCGTCAACGCGAACTCGTGCAGGTCCGCCGACAGTCCGTTGCCGGCCGAGACGGTTTTCACCACCTGGTAGGAGCTGTTCATGATGATGTCCTGTCCGTCGCCAACGCCCGCGCTCTCGTTGCCCTGCCACCAAGTCAGCACGGGCTGGCCGCCGTACCTCTGGACCCGGAAGTCGGCCGCCGAATAGTCCTTCGGCAGCGGGTTGAACCAGATCAGGCCGCCGTTCGGGCCGACGATTTCGGGACCCTGCTGGAACGGTCCGATCTGGGGCGCCACGAGGATGTCGCCGGCGCCGCCTCGCTTGGTGATCGTGACGGCCGCCGGCACCAGGTCCGGGCGCGAGCGAAAGACCCACACGTCGCCCTTCACGCGCGGCGCGGCGGGGCGATGCGCGAACGGGAGAGACCCGGCGGGGGTCGCCACCTGGAATTGATAAACGCCGTTGTGCGATCCCTCGATGTTCAGCCTCGTGCTCACGCTCACCACCTCGCCCGGGCTGAACGGCGCGATGGGCACGAAGCTCGCCCCCTTCCCGTCGGCGTCGCCCTCGAGCGTGCCCGGATGCCCGCCGCTGAGAGAGCCGGTCACGGTGATCGCGCCGAGCTGGCTGACGAATAGGCCGCGGAAGGTGATCTGGGTCGCCGGCGAGGCGAAGTGGCTCCCCGGGATCGGGAACACGTACACGGCGGGCGGCCCGGTGGGAGCGGGCTTGGGCGCCGGCTTCGTCGCGGCGCTCGCACCGCCGGCCGCGATCAGGCAGACGATTGCCGCCAGACCGAGCGTCTTGACTGGGCCGCTTCGCGGCATCCATGGGGCCATGCGGGCCCGTCCGGATGGGGTAGGCGGCCGTCGCGGCGATGGCCCGCTCCGCTTCCATGCCTCGCCTGAGGGGCCTGCCGCGCCACATCCGACGGACGCCGAGCGAAGCGAGGTCCCCGAGCCGGTCACGCCGAGTGCACGCGCCGGCTCGCGCGGTCAATAAGCCCCAGGCAGGCCGCTGTTCGACGAGTTGGTCGGAAACGCGCCAGAGGTGCCGAGCACATGGCGCCCGGAGTCAAGTGCCTGCACCTTGTAGACCTTGAACGCGCTGGTGAGGGGAATGGTCGTCTCAAAGCCGGTCTTGTCCTGGCTCGCGATGGCCTTCAGATTGCTGGCGCTCGATCCGGCCAGGACGCGCCAGCTCGCGACCTGCGTTGCGCCGTCCCAGCTCGCGTACACGGTCGCCTTGCCGTGATTGTTGCGAACCTCGCCGCTCGGCGGGAAGTACGGCGTACCGACCCACGTCTGCACGTAGGTGCGGTAGTTCAAATCCGGAGTCGGCCAGGCCGCCTCGAACAGGACCTTGCCCTTGCTCGAGACCTCCGAGAAGAACGCCGTCGAGCCCCAACTCAGCGCGACGTTCCCGCCGGGCAGCAGTTGGGTGCTGCCCAGGAATGCCACGAAGAAGTCTTTCGCGCGGATGTACTGGCTGACCATCGTGCCGGTGTGCTTGGTCAGGTCAAGCTTCAGCACCAGGCCGCGTGCCGGGCCGTTCGGCGTCGCGAACTGCGCCTTGCCGCCGGAGACGCCCTTGAGCCCGCAGCAGGCGTCGTCGAAGACGCTCACGACATTGCCGGGATGCAGCTCGACGTCGTGCTGCCAATGGAACCGCGCGTTCGACGGCAACGCGAACGTGCTCACCTTCGGGTTGCCGCTTAGGGTCCAGTCGATCGCCCCGGTGAGGCGGTTGACCAGGTACGCCGACCAGGTGTTCCGCATCGAGACCAGGAACGTTTCGTGGCCGGTCAGCTGGATCGAGTTGATGTGGTAGGCGTCCCACGGGAGACCGGGGAAGGCCTTGTACTGCGACTGCGACAGCGGGATATTGGGCTTGCCGCCCGGGTTGAGCGCGTCCCAGGTGTAGAGGAGCTTGCCGGTGGCGAGGTCGTACTCCTGGACCGCGGAGTCGAGCACCGCCCCGTGGGCCGAGCCGCCGTAGCGCCGCAGGTCCATGGGGACGGTCTTGTATGACGTGACCCAGGCGTGCGGCCCGCTGATGATCATCTCGTGCTCCGAGATGATCCAGCCGTCGGCACCCTTCAGCGTGGCCACGTGCCGGTAGTGCTGGTCGACAACCACGTCCTCGCCGCTCGTCGTCGCGCCGGTTCCGCTCACGGCGCCCTGCCACCAGCTGAGGACGGGCTTGCCGTTGTAGGTCTGCACGCGGACGTTCGCGGCGAGTGCGTTCACATTGATCGGGTTGAACCACACCGGTTGCAGGTTGCGGTCGAGGATCAGCGGGCCGCTCTGACCGATCATCGGCTTGTTGATGGTCAGGTTCTTGAACACCCCGGTCATGAAATAGCCCGACGCGAGGCCGCGCTGGGTCTTCGTCGTCGTCGTCAGCTTCGGCGGATGCAGCTTGGGCGCCGAAACGAAGCTCCAGGCCCCTTTGGTCGTGTAGGCGCCGATCGGGGCGGCCTGGGCGGCTGCGCTCAGCGCCGCAGTGCCGACTAACGTCGCGATGACGGCGGTGGGAAGTCGGAACTTGATGCGGGACACGTGGGCAGCCTCCTCGAGCGGGTCGGGGACCCTAACACGGCCCGCGCGGCCAAGGTTGCGCACCGAGGAGCAGGTCGGCCATCACTCCAGGGTCGCGCCGCACGCGGTGATTGCCGCCCGCGGCGTTTGTTCGCTTGACGATCTCGAGATCTCCGGGGGTGGTCAGGCGCCGCAGGCGGCCTTCGGCGATCAGGCGCTCGTCCACCGCTCCCAGCCGCCCCTCAAACATCGTGTACACGGGCGTTCCGAGTGCCACCGCCTCGCGGTTCATGGTTCCGCCAGCCGACACCACGACGTCGGCAAGGGCGATCAGCGACTGGGCGTCCACCGCGCTCTCGGGCACGATGAACCGGCCGGTTCGCTGTAGCTCCGACCGCTGCTCCGGAGTGCGGGCAAGGACCACCGTCTGCGCGCCGGTCAGCCGGTCGAGCACGCCGGCGAACAGGTCGTTCTCGAAGCGGTGGTAGAGCGAGACCGCGGGAGGCGTGCGGACCACGGTGATCGGCTTTGCCGGGTCGAGCGCGAGCTGGTCCAGGATCGTGCCGTCCGGCTCGAAGTCGGCCAGGTAGTACTCCTCCTTCAGCCCGGGGTAGGGCCGGATCTTGCCCCGGGCACCGTAGCGGTACAGGCGCTCGGCCGGGATGGCCTCCGGCACCATCACGATCCTGGCCAGCCGGCAGTTGACGTTGTGCTGAACGGTCGCCCACTCGTAGTCGAACGTCGTCGAGGACGGGATCCGCAGCAGCGCCGCGGCGACCGTCACGTCGTTTGAGCCGTGGCCGAGCGCGCGGTCGAAGTGCCGCTCGCGGGCCCATTTCGTCAGTGCCAACGAGCGGTCGAGAAGGCCTCGCGCTTTGGCGCCGATGCGGCCGCCGCGGTGGCACCCGACCGCCGTGTGGGCGATTCCGAACCGCTCGCACAGCTCGAGCGTCTGCGCGAAGTCGCGCGCTGTGACCTCGACCTCGTGTCCGCGCCGGCACAGGGCGTCGATCACCGGCCGCATGACGAGGACATGGGGCGAGTTCGTGAGGTCGACCCAGATCCGCATGGCGGCTCATTCTGCACGGCGGGCGGCGGGGGGTGAGCAAACCCTTACGCGGCGGCCGCTACATTTGCCCGCGGTGCTGCTCGCCCTCGCCTCCGTCACCGACTCATTCGTCACGCTGGCTACCCACATCATCCGCGACCTGGGTCTGGCGGGCGTCGCGCTGCTCACCATGACCTCGGGCGTCGTCGGCCTGCCCGGCTCGGAGCCAACCATGCTGTTCGCCGGCTTCAACGTCTCAGAGGGCCATCTGAGCCTGTTCGGGATCGTTGTCTTCGGCGTGCTCGGCGACATGCTGGGTGCCTCCATCGCCTACGCGATCGGCTACTGGGGGCGCGAGGAGGTCGTCGAGCGGCACGGCAACAAGCTGCACATCTCCAAGCATCGCCTGGATCGCGCCCATCGCTGGTTCGAGCGCTACGGGGCACCGGTGATCCTGGCATCACGGTGCATCCCGTTCGCCCGCGCGGCCTTCCCGTATGCCGCCGGCGTGGCCAGGATGGGCTATATCCGTTTCGCGACCTTCGGCACCATCGGTTCACTCATCTGGATCACCGCCCTGGGCGTCCTCGGCGATGCGGTTGGGAGAAGCTGGCAGAGCTGGCGGCACAACCTCGAGTACGTGGATTACGTCGCTGCGGCGCTTCTGGTGGCCGCGATCGTCTATCTGATCCTCCGGATCGCCCGCAGCCGGCGAGGTGATCCGACCGCTGTGGCCTGACGGTGCGCCCCGGCGCGAGCGTCGCGTCGCAGGATCTGCCGATCTGGCAGGCCGTCGCCCTCGGCGTGCTGCACGGTCCCGCGGAGCTCCTGCCGATCTCCTCCTCGGGGCACATCGCCGTGGTGCCGTGGCTGGCCGGCTGGAACTATCGCCGGCTCGACGACGAGCTGCGTAAGTCGTTCGAGGTCGCTCTGCACACCGGAACCGCCGCGGCGCTGCTGATCAGCCTGCGGCGCGAGGTCGACGAGGCTGTCCGGGGGCTGAGCCTGCGGCGGATCCTCCTCATTGCTCTCTCGTTCGCTCCGCCGGCCGTGGTCGGCTACCGCTTCGAGCGGCCGATCGAGCGCCACCTGGGCACCCCGTCGACCGTCGCCGCCGGCCTCGCCGGCGGAGCCGTCGCGATGGCCCTGGCCGATCGGACGCCCCAGGAACGCTCGCACCTCCAGGCCGGCGCCGTGGACGCGCTGTGGCTGGGGGTGGCGCAGGCCTGCTCGCTCGTGCCCGGTGTCTCGCGCAACGGCGCCACGCTGGCCGCCGCGCGCTGGCGGCGGTTCACCCGCGTCGACGCCAACCGCCTCTCGCGCCACGCCGCCCTGCCGGTCATCGCCGGTGCGACCCTACTGAAGGGCCTGCGGCTGCGCGCGCGTGGGCTCCCGCCCCGGTCGGCGATGCCCTTCGCCGCCGGCACCGGCGCCGCGTTCGTCTCCACGCTCGGCTCGACCCGCCTGATCCAAGCGTTGGAGCGCGATAGCTCGCTGCTGCCCTACGCGATCTACCGGGTCGGCCTGGCCACGCTGATCGTCCGCCGCCTCGCCCGCGGCCACCCGGATGGGCTAAACGAGGGCTAACCGCGCATTCGAAGCCGCCCCTCCGCCGAGATAGCAGTTAGCCCCCTCAGAGGTGGCCGAAGCGACATTCGGCCCGGCGCGGGCGCCGAGTGAGTCGTTAGCACGGTGCCGACATCAGGCGAGCGACCAGAGGTGGCCGGTACCGACCCGCTCGACCCGCACCCGCCACTCCATTGCCAGCCGCCACAGCTCGGCCGGCGCGCGCGGGCCGGGGAGGTCGCACACGGCCGCCACTTCGGCCGTGGCCATCGTTCCGAACCGGCGCAGCGCGTCCTCGATCGACGGTGGCCCGGCCGAGCCGGGGGAAGCAGACGCGCCAGCCGAGCCCCCGGACCCAAACGCGCCGGCCGCAGACGCGCCGGCCGCCACCGCG
>JAFAZZ010000577.1 GCA_019239375.1 Solirubrobacterales bacterium
GCTTCCACGGCGTATCCCGGCGCGCGCTCGCTGGAGCGACCTGCGGCGTGGACTTCGGCGCGGCGTGGCTCGCGTTTCTCGCCGCCGTGCCGCCGGCCGGCGACTATGGGGTCTACGGGCTTCACCCCGACGGCTTCGCCGCACACATGCTCAGGAGCCCGACCGTGTCCCGGCTCTACCTCCAGATCGAGCCTGGCAGATCTGCGGATGAGCTCTCGGATGAATGGATATGGAACGAAATCGCCCCGCGCCTGGCCGCGGAGGGCGTCGATCTCGCCCCGGGACAGATCCTCGAGCGGAGCGTCATGGAGCTTCACAGTTACGTCACCGAACCGATGCAGCGGGACCGGTTGTTCCTGGCCGGCGACGCAGCTCACATCGTCACGCCGGCGGGCGGCAAGGGCATGAATCTAGCCCTGCAGGACGCCGACGAGCTCGTGGCCGGGCTTCTGCACCACTACCGCGCGCGAGAGGACCGGCGCCTGGAGGCGTACAGCGCCACTCGCCTTCCCATCATCTGGCGCGTGGTCGAGTTCTCGCACTGGATGCTCGACCTGCTACTTGCCCACCCCAGCCAAGGACGGTTCCGCGAAGGGCTTCGTGACGCCCGGCTGGCGCGCTTGCTGGCCGGCGGGCAATTTGCCAAAGAGTTCGCGCGGAGCTACGTCGGACCCCCGGGCACCGCGGGCTGACTTAGTCAAGCTCCAGCGAGCGCTACCACCCGAGCGGCTTTCCGTCGCGGAAGAATCCACCCGTCGGCCCGTCGTCGGGGATGGTCGCGGCCCAGGCGATCGAGGCTGCCCCGTCAGCGATCGGCCTGGCGCCCATCTGCTCGGCGCCGGGCCATGTGGCGGTGAGGCCGGGGCAGACGGAGTTGATCAGAACGGGCGTATTGGCGAGCTCGGCAGCGAGCGTGCTGGTGAGCGCGCCCAGCGCGGCCTTGCTGATTCCGTAGGTCGCCGCGGCGCCGCCACGTCGCGTCAGCCCGAACTGCGAGTCAGCGTGGGAGCCCGCACCGCTCGCGACGTTGACGATCCGCGGATGGTCGCTCTCGCGCAGGAGCGGTAGAAGCGCCTGGGTAAGCCGCCAGGCCCCGAAGAGGTTGATGGCCATGACTTGCTCGGCGAGCTTCAGATCGGCGCTCGAGGCCATCTCGCTCCAGTCGACGTACGCGGCGGCGTTGTTGATCAGGATGTCGAGCCGTCCAGGGTCAGCGCGGAGCGCGGCTGCCGCTTCAGCGCCGGCGTCAGGATCGGAGACGTCCAGATCGACCGGGAGCGCGCGCACGTTTCCGGCAGAGCCGAGCTCCGCGGCGGCGCGTTCGGCGTTCTCCTGTTGGCGCGCGCTTACGAGGACCAGCGCGTCCGCGCTGGCGAGCTGACGTGCGACCTCGCATCCGAGTCCGCGTGCGGCGCCGGTGATGAGCACGACGCGGCCGGCTATGTCCACGGTCCCTCCTCACGCTGAAACGGACTGGTCCGTCACACCGTACCATATAGGTCTTGGCCGGCTCACGCCAACGTCCGCTCCCCCGCGCGCAGCGCGAACGTCTGATCATCGACACCGCCCACCGCCTGTTCTATGCGCGGGGCGTACACGAGGTCGGCATGGACGAGCTAGTGCGCGAGACCGGGCTCGGCAAGGCCACGGTGTACCGCCTCTACCCGAGCAAGGACGCCCTCCTCGGCGCGTACCTTCAGCAGCTCAAGGCCGACATCCTCAGGCTGATAGACGCAGACATTGCGGCTCACCCGGACGATCCCGCCGGCGCCATCGCGGCCATCTTCGGCGCAGTAGAGCGGGACGTCGCGCGGTCATCATTTCGTGGCTGTCCCTTCAACAACGCGAGCGTCGAGTTCGCGGATCGCCGGCATCCCGCCCGCATCGCAGCGCGCGAATACAGAGAAGAGCTTCGGCAGCGCCTTCGCCTTCTCGCCGAGCGGGCGCGTCCGGACGATCCCTACCTCGGCGACCAGCTCGCGCTTCTGATCGATGGCATCTATACGAGCGGTGCCCATCTCGGACCCCGTGGCCCTGCCGCATCCGCGTCGAAGCTCGTAGCCCAACTGACAGAGCCGCGCGCAATGCCGCAGGAGGGACTCGAACCCCCGACACGCGGATTATGACTTCCAGGAATTAGGCCGGCGGCAAGCCGTTTCAGACGTGAAACGCTGACGATCGCGAAGCTCGGTGCAAGCCGCGGCCAGCTTCAGTACTACGAGGCTCAGGTTGCTGCCGGAATCGCGGACTATCACGCCGTTCCCGGCGAGGCGGCGGGCGCCTCGTCTGGCACCGAGGCGGAAGAACCTGGGCTAACGCGAGCGCTTAAGAAGTCGGTCCGAGAGACCGACCCGCCGGTGTATCGATAGCACGGCACCAGGCACGGGTCTTGGCGAGTGCACCCCTGCCGTGTCACTTCGGGCACCCTTGACTACCTTCGTGCTCGCGACCAGCAGAAGACATTGACCGCGGCCCGCGAGTGGCTTGTTAGTCGTCGCCGGCCTCGGACCCGCGCCGTCGCAACGACGGTATGAGCCTCGCCTGAGGTTCGTCCTCTGACGCCAGTCTCGTAGCTTGCAATCGCGTCGCTGCTGCACCGTCTCTGCCTCCTCATCGCCGGTTGAGCCAGGCTGGCTTTTGAGGATTTCAGCCGCCGTGGAACGCGAGCTGGCTCAGCGTAAAACCGCTCACTCTGCGTGCTGAGCTCGCGTTCTCGTGGTTGTGGCGAACGTGGTGCGGCGTTATGGTGTCGTCTCTCGCAACCAAGCGCGGTTAGCGCGAGGGGATAATTGGATGCAGGCTGAGGCGATGCTTGGCTTTGGGGTGTGGCGTTTCCGTGTGCGTCCCTGGCGGTGGTGTACGGCGCTGGCGGTGTTGGTGGGGATGGCCTTCGCCGGCGGCTTCCCGGCGGCTGGACATCACCCGGTGGTCCCGCTAAGGAAGGCAACCGTCGCGGCCCCGGGAGGGGGATTGGAGGTGCTTTCGCGGCTGCCGGTACAAGCTCAGTCGGTGATCTCGACGACGGTGGGGGCGGGAGATCCGCGCTTTGCGCCACGGCCTTGGGCAGGAGGAGTCAAGCTTTACGGTGGCGGCGTCGCAGTGGGGATTGGTCGCGAAGGAGTGACCGTGCGTGCGGCAAAGGGCCTGGTTTCGGTGAGTCTGTCGGGTGTTGGTCGAGATGGTCGGTTGCGGGGGGTAGAGACCTTGTGGCCGCCTATGCACCTCGGGCAGGTGGTGTACGTGCGCCGGGGCGGGGTCGTGGAGTGGTATCGCGCGGGACCGCTCGGGATCGAGCAGGGATTTACGCTCGCGCGTCGGCCGACGGGCTCGCCGGGGCTGGTGACGTTGGCAATGCGGCTGGGTGGCCTGCGCGCGCGGCTGTCCCATCCGGGGCTCGAGTTTCTGGCGCGGTCAGGGGCCGTGGCTCTGCGCTACGGGGGGCTGGTCGCGTTCGACGCCTCCGGGCGGCGCGTCGCGGCATGGCTCTCGCTGTCGGGCTCGCGGTTGCTGTTGAACGCGGACGACCGCGGCGCGCGGTATCCGCTGCGGATCGACCCCTTCATCCAGCAAGGATCGAAGCTGACCGCCTCGGACGAGAGCGGTGCTGGCCAGTTCGGCGCCAGCGTGGCGCTGTCCGAAGATGGGAATACGGCGCTGATCGGCGGCCCGATCGACAATAATGGTGCGGGGGCCGCATGGGTGTTCGCGCGCTCGGGCTCCACCTGGACCCAACAGGGCCCGAAGCTGACGGGCTCGGGCGAGAGCGGCAGCGCCGGTTTCGGCGCTAGCGTGGCGCTGTCTGGGGACGGGAACACGGCGCTGATCGGCGGCGACCAGGACAACAGCTTCGTGGGGGCGGCGTGGGTATTCGCTCGCTCGGGCTCCACTTGGACGCAGCAGGGCTCGAAGCTGACCGCTTCGGACGAGACCGGCGCTGGCCAGTTCGGCGCCAGCGTTGCGCTGTCCGCGGACGGGAATACGGCGCTGATCGGTGGCGTAGGCGACAACGGCCAAGTGGGGGCGGCGTGGGTGTTCACCCACTCGAGCTCCACCTGGACGCAGCAGGGCGCGAAGCTCACCGGCGCGGGCGAGAGCGGCACTGGCGCTTTCGGCTCTAGCGTCGCGCTATCCGGGGACGGGAACACCGCGCTGATCGGCGCGCGCACCGACAACAACTCTCTTGGGGCGGCGTGGGTGTTCACCCGCTCGGGCTCCAGCTGGACGCAGCAGGGCGCGAAGCTGACCGGCTCGGGCGAGAGCGGAACCGGCGCTTTCGGCTGGAGCGTGGCGCTGTCCGGAGATGGCAATACCGCCCTGATCGGCGGTCCCGTCGACAACAGCCTGCTCGGGGCGGCGTGGGTGTTCACCCGGTCGGGCTCCACTTGGACGCAGCAGGACTCGAAGCTGACCGCCGCTGGGGAGAGCGGCCCGGGCGCTTTCGGCTGGAGCGTGGCGCTGTCCGCGGAAGGCAATAGCGCCTTGATCGGCGGCCCCTCCGACGGGAGCTTTGTCGGGGCGGCGTGGGCGTTCACCCGGTCGGGCTCCACTTGGACGCAGCAGGGGTCGAAGCTGACGGGCTCGGGCGAGAGCGGCGATGGCGGTTTCGGCATCGATGTAGGGTTGCCCGGGGGTGGGTGTACGGCGCTGATTGGCGGTTCCGCCGACAACAACCTTGTGGGCGCGGCCTGGGTGTTCGTCGACGAGTTGCCGCCGGCGATAACCAGCCCCGCGAGCGCGAGGTTCCAGGTGGGTCGAGCGGGGAGCTTCATGGTCACCACCAGCAGCGCGTGCGCCATCCCGTCGCTGAGGGAGTCGGGTGCCTTGCCCGCGGGAGTGAGCTTCAAGGACAGTCGCAATGGGACGGCGATCCTGTCTGGGATTCCGGCCGTGGGCTCCGGCGGCATCTACCACTTGACAACGACCGCATCGAACGGGGTCTTGCCGGACGCCACTCAAAGCTTCACGTTGGCGGTGGAGGCTCCACCGAAGGTGGTGATCAAGACGCCGAAGCCCAAGGCGAGCTACACCGTCGGGCACCATGTCGCTTCCAGCTTCAGCTGTGCCGAGGGCGCGGGCGGCCCCGGGATCGCCTCGTGTCTGGATCAGCACGGGCGCCCGTCGGGTGCCCCGCTTGGCACCGC
>JAFAZZ010000013.1 GCA_019239375.1 Solirubrobacterales bacterium
TGGCGCCGGCGGCAGGAAGGTCAGAAGGGTTCTCAGTCAATGCTAACTAGAGCGACTCGAGCCCGTTTCAATACATGCCCGTGAATGCCGAACGGATCCGGCTCGCACGCGGCAGTCCAGTCGGGTTGTCTGGTGTAACGCGCTGAGCTCTTCGGCCTCGATGACCAGCCAGGGCTAGGTCAAGGCGCGGAGGTTGTCGTGCGCGAGCCCGTGAGGGAGACGTCGGTCGTCAGGACCTTGCCCGCCGCGGGGTGGAGTCGGAGCGCGACCGCCGTGGCGAGCACGCCGACAAGGCCGATCACGAGGAAGGCGATCACGTAAGCGAATTTACTGCTGTGCGCCGCTGCCCCAAGCTTGCCGATCGCGTTTCCGAGACGCAGAGCCAGCGTGGCCAGGACCACCGCGAGGCCGGTGAAGAGCTGCTGGGCGGTACTGGCCAGAGCGTTGGCGGCCCGCATCTGTGCTGGCGGTACGTCACTGAGGGCTAGCGTGGTGTAGCCGGTCATGCTGACCGAGCGAGCGGCACCGCTCACGAGCGCCAGTAGCGCGATCGCCACGACCGGAGTGCCGGCGCTCAGCCCAGCGCAGCCCACGCTGGTCAGGGTCAGGCATACCGACGCGCCCAGCAGCACGCGGCGGAACCCATAGCTGCTGTACATCGCGGTGGTCAGTGGCTTGATCGCAATGTTGCCGACGAACACGAACAGCACGAGCGCGCCCGATTTGATCGGGCTCCAGCCGAACACCGTCTGAAACAGCAGGGGCAGCAGGAACGGGATCGCGCCGATCACCAGCCAGATCAGGCTGCTGCCGACCATGGCGTTGCCGAACGTCGGGATCCTCAGCGTCCGCAGGTCCACCACCGGCGCCGAGGTGCGCAACAGATGCCGAGTCGCGACCACGAGGAGAACGACCGCGCCGAGCCCCAGCGACACCACGAGCAGCCAGTGCGGATGCGCGTCGGAGGCGAGATGTGCGGTGTAGGTGAGAGCAGCCAGGCCACCGCAGGTGAGCAGCACGCCGGCGACATCCAGGCGCGGCGGGGCATCGGCGGGGCTGCCGTCGATAAGCCGCCAGGCGCAGATCAGGCCAGCGACACCCAGGGGCACGTTGATCAGGAACATCCATCGCCAGCTGGCGTAGGTGGTGATTACGCCGCCGGCCAGCGGCGCGATCACGGGCGCCAGCAGCGCCGGCCACACGATGTAGGACATCAGCCGCATGACCTGTGACTTCGGGGCCCGCTCGAACACGACCATCCGACCAACCGGCACCATCATCGCCCCGCCGGCGCCCTGGAGCACCCGCATCGCGACCAGCTCGCCGAAGGTTTGGCTCGCGGCACAACCCAGCGACGCGATCGTGAACACCGCGATTGCCGACAGCAACACCCGCCGGTATCCGTAACGGAGCGTGATCCAGCCGCTCAAAGGGATCAGCACGGCCACCGTCACCAGATAGGCCGTGACCACCAATCCGGTCGCGCCGGGCGAGACTCCCAACGAGCTGCTGATCTTCGGGACCGCGGTGATGACGATCGTGCCGTCGAGCAGCTCCAGGAAAAAGCAAGCTGCGACGAGCAGCGCGATGCTGCGCACGCGTCTGTCGATCATGGGCACAAGATCGGGAGCGCGAGCGCGGTCTGTCTACCGCTCTAAAGCGACGGCGGTTACGACCCCGTACGCGAGATGGGGCACGATATCGCTCGCCCAATCCGTGATTGACCAGTCGCGCGGGTCGGTAACACCAAGGACACTCATGACGCCATCGGTGAATGCCATCGCGCCGAGCGCTGCGATCACGGCGTTGGAGAGTGATCCTGGACGCCAACCTGCCGAGCGCAGAGCGCCGAGCGCGGCGCCGACCGCGACGCCAGAGGCGATTCCATTGAGCGCACCAAGCCCGGAGAGTCGGTTCCGGCGGGCTTCTTGGTCGCCCGGGATTCGGACGGAGCCCTTCTCGGCGAGTTTCTCAGCCGCCTCTTCAGGAGCGGTGGAGCTGGATCGCCCGCGCGCGGCCATGTCGAGGTACGTGGCGGCATTCAACGCGGTCGTGCCGGCGGCACCAGCGATGGCTCCATCCAACATGTCGTTGGCCAGTCTCATTGCCCTCCGAACAAGTCCTGTTTCGAGTCTCGGTCGCCGATGGTTCGGCCTGGTGGTGTCGGTTCGCTTACTCATCGGCGCGTTCGTCGACCGCGCCACCCCGCCGCCACCCATGACCCAGGTCGCCGAGGTTTCCGATGAGTACAGCGAGCGCGGCTATACCGAATACGGTTGCCAGGGCGTACCTCCAGTACTGGTGGCCCAGACGCACAAACAGGACCACGACGACAAACGTCGCCGCGAGCAGCAGGGTGCTAGCGACAAAGGACAGAAACCGGCGCCGCGCGAATGCCTCCATACCGATGAACAGAAGCGCGGCGGCGATGATGGTAGTCAACCATGTCAGCGGCTGTGCCAGTAGCACGACCGGCACCAGCGCGAGCAGCAGCGGCGTGCTGAGCGCCGCCCAGGCGCGTAGGATCCGGGTTCGCCGCTGCTGCGCTTCCGTTCGCGGGCCGTGGCGCTTTGTGATGTGGGCCTGCGGAGAGAGCGCCGGCAAGGGCTGACTTAGGGTGTCTCGGTGAATGCGAAGCTCCTCGGTCAGGCTGGTGCGCTCGGCAATCGTCTGGTTGAGCTGCCG
The DNA here is from genome assembly GCA_019239375.1 of Solirubrobacterales bacterium. Taxonomy (GTDB): domain Bacteria; phylum Actinomycetota; class Thermoleophilia; order Solirubrobacterales; family Solirubrobacteraceae; genus Palsa-465. Next base: position 2,686 of record JAFAZZ010000013.1, read on the forward strand.
CTCGTCCTCGGCCATCAGCGAGCGCTTGCTCTCGGTGAGCGGTCGGGTGTGGCTGTGGCCTTCGAGCGAACGCAGCTCAACTTGAACGCGCCGCAGTTCGTCGCGCTGGGTGGCGATGATCTCATCGAGCTCCCGTAGTCGGAGCGTCAGCACCTCGACGTGCTCCGTCAGTTCGGCGGCTGCCTGGTCGTCGTCGGGCGGTACCTTGAGCAATCCGGCCCATCCGAGGGGGTTTGCCCACGCCCGTCGAACCGACCCGTCGCGCTCAAACCGCGGCCCCGACGGGGCGCGCTCGCCGCCAAACGAATCCTCGGTGTCCAGCCCCCACAGACCACGATAGTCGCGCACCCACGGCGTCTGATCGTCGATGAGCACGGGATTCCACTGCGACGAGCGCTCTGGTCCGACCGTCTTCCCGTCGCCCCGGGCGTAGTCGACGAACGGGATGCCAAAGCCCGGCGCGGCGCGTGTGTGGTCGCGCCAGGGGGCTAGCAAACGCTGCGCGCGGCGCGCGAGCGCGATCGCCCGGCGAAGCTGCGGTGGGTCTACCGTGACCACGTAGTCACCGGGCACGAACGCACCTGAATGCGAGCCCGCACCCGCGAACAGCACCGGATGGTTTCCTTCCCGGCGCAGCTCGGGATCGTCCCATCGGCGGCGCAGGTCGTCGCCCCTGTAGTCATGGGAGGAGAACGCCACCCACGTCGGGCGTGGAGCACCGCCGGGCTGCTCGGCGAGATAAATGGTCGCCATCTCCCAGTCGGCTTCGTGGTCGTTGACGCCGCTGAAGGTGGATCGCCAGTCGTTCATCGCATAGAAGAACCAGTACTGAAGGCACACATAGCCGCCGGTCCTGACCACACGGCCGTAATACGTGAAGCGATCCCGCTCGAGCCGCTCCCGATACGTGATCTCCGCGGCCGCGGCCACCCCCGCTACGACCGTGCCCCGCCACAGCAGCGAGGCCCGGAAGGCCGCGTCGACAAGCCGCCCGAACATCCCGGTCGTGGTGAATCGCAGCGTGGTTGTAAGCCTGTCGCGCGGTTCGCGTCGCCACCGTCGAAGCTCGCCCCGGGACAGCGGCGTCTGCACGAACCGCAGTGAAAGCTGCGCGTCCGGCCGCCTGGACGTCTCCTCGCACAGTCTCTCAACGGTCAGCTCTCCGGCTGGAACCAAGCACGTGGTCGTCCCGTCGACGCCGGTCGTCCACAGACTGCACTGGCCCACGTACGGGCCCACCGCGGTAGGGAAGAACAGCTCACCGCGAGTGAAGCGCGCGATCGGCTCATACTCGCGTAACAGCTCGAGATCTCTCGCGGGCAGCGCCCCTGCCGACGCCGGCGGACCGGCAGCGGCACCTGGCGCTGGCACGACCCCGCCGGACCACTCGGTCGTCTCGGTGCCGCCGAGGGCGCTTGGCCGGCGTGGGCCGCTCATCGCTGCTCGCTGCTCACCGTGAGCGCCTTGAAGCGCCGCATGTTCTCAGTCATTGCCACCTCGCTCGGCAGCCGCTCCATCGAGCTGGCGCCGAAGAAGCCGGCCACGCCCTCCGTACGCTCGAGCACGTACGCCGCGTCATCGGGCTCCGCGATCGGCCCGCCATGACACAGGACGAGGATCTCCGGATTGACATGCTTCGCCGCATCGTGCATCGCCTGAATCAGTTTGACGCAGTCATCGAGTGTCTTGGCGGTCTGCGCGCCGATCGCCCCACCCGTGGTCAGGCCCATGTGGGGCACGAGGACATCGGCGCCGGCCCGGGCCATCGCCGTCGCCTGCTCGGAATCGAACACGTACGGCGCGGTCAACAGATCCTGTTCGTGTGCGGCGCGGATCATCTCGACCTCGAGCCCGAATCCCATCCTGGTCTCCTCGAGGTTGGCGCGGAACGTCCCGTCGATGAGGCCAACCGTCGGGAAATTCTGCACGCCGCTGAAGCCGATCCGGCGGATCTCCTCCAGGAACACGGGCATGAGCCGGAACGGGTCGGTCCCGCACACCCCGGCCAGGACGGGGATCTCGCGCACGACCGGCAGCACCTCTCGGGCCATGTCGACGACGATCGCATTGGCGTCGCCATACGGGAGCAACCCGGCCAGTGACCCGCGACCGCCCATCCGGAAGCGGCCCGAGTTGTAGATGATGATGAGATCGGCGCCGCCGGCCTCAGCGCATTTGGCCGAGAGTCCGGTGCCGGCGCCCGCTCCGATGATCGGCTCTCCGGCCTTCACCTGGGCCCGCAGCCGAGCCAGCGTGTCCGATCGGTTCATACCGTCTCCCCGACCAGCTCGTGCAGACGGCGCGCCATCGCCGCCGCAAACCGCTCGTCGTTGATGTCCGTGTCCAGCTCATGGAGCTCCACGCTCCCGTCCAGCGTCTCCTTCACCCCGTCGATCAGCGCCCGGTCGGCAGCGGGGTCATGGAACGGCTGCCCCTCGACGTCGATCATCGACACTCCACGCAGAGGCACGAACAGGACCGTCGGACCGCGTGCCCCCGAGAGTTTGCGGCCGATCCTCCGTCCGAGCTCGGCGCATTCCTCCGGCGTCGTGCGCATGAGGGTGACCGTCGGGTTGTGCGCATAGAGCCGGCGCTGCTCGAAGCGCTCAGGGACGGTGCCGCGCGGGCCGAAGTTGACCATGTCGAGCGCGCCGAGCGAGACCACCTGGGGGACGCCCGACCGCCCGGCCGCCTCTAACCGATCAGGTCCCGCCGAGAGCACCCCGCCAACCAAGTCGTCGGCGAGCTCGGTCGTCGTGATGTCGAGAACACCGTCGAGGTATCCGTCGGATGCCAGGACCTCCATGGACTGACCACCGGTGCCCGTGGCGTGGAACACGAGTACCTCATAGCCGAGCTCATCGAGCAGCTCCCCGGCGCGAGTGACACACGGCGTGGTGACGCCGAACATCGTCGCGGCGATCACCTTGCGGTGCGTGAGCTCCGGCGCCTGGGCCCCCACCATGCCCGCCATCGCGCCGGCCGCGTTGGTCATGATCCGAGCCGAGACTGAGTTGACGCCGGCGATGTCAACGACCGAAGCCATCATCGTCACGTCTGTCGCCCCGACGTATGGTCGCGTGTCGCCGGCCGCCATCGTCGAGACCATCAGCTTCGGGACGCCAACCGGAAGAGCCCGCATCGCGGCAGTGGCGATCGATGAGCCGCCGGAGCCCCCGAGCGCGAGGATCCCGTCGAAGCAGCCCTCGTCGAACAGTCGCCGCACGAGGACCGGCGCGCCCCGCGCCATCGCCTGGACGGCGGCGCCGCGATCGCCGGCCGACGCCAGCTCCGCCACCCGCGCCCCGCCCGCGTCGGCCACTGCGTCCCGGGCCACCTCCGGCTCCACGCCCACTGGCGCGTTAATCCCCGCGTCCACGAGTAGTGCGGCGACGCCGAGCTCGCGTAACCGGTCGCAGACGAAGGCGTATTCGTGGCCCTTCGTGTCGAACGTCCCGAGCAACAGCACGGTTCCAGCCATGCCGACTCCACCTCCTCGCGTCGGGTCAGCCAGCCGCGGCAGGGCCGCGCCGGGCACACTAGACCCTACTCGCTGCCGGCGGGCCGGGCTGTGCTTCGGGCGCGAGATGCCCGAGTTCCGGCAGGACCTCGACGACGGCATCCGGGATGACCTGGCAAGTTGGGTCACGCGCAGCACCGCCGTCAGCGATCCTCATGCAGCGTCGCCCGCGGAGCGGATGCGAGACTAGTTCGGGTGCGCAAGCAGTATCACTTTTGGCCGGTCGAGCGGGGATTCGATGCATGGGATGTGGACCGCCTGATCGAGCTGAGTCGAGATCTTCCAGTTGAGCAGGTGCCCCTCGATTCGATCAGCGAGATCGACACCGAGTATTGGTTTGACGGAAGCGCCGAGATCCCCACGGTCCGCAAGCTCGTCGAGCACGTCCGGCTGATTAACGAGGTGGATCCCTCCTATCCGATCATCCTCGGCCACGACGGGCGGGTGATGGACGGCATGCATCGAATCGCTCGAGCGCTCCTGGACGGCCGGACGGAAATCGACGCGGTTCGCTTCCCGGTGCCGCTCGAACCGGACAATCGCAGCTGCTTGCCCGACGAGTTGCCGTACTGAGGCACCGCGGCGCTGTGGCGACCCCGCTGGCACGACTCAGCGCCGTCGCCCGCTCGGCTTCCACTCACCGCCGGGCGAAATGCGAGACGCTGAGTCAGCTATGAGCCGAACTCCACCCCCTGGGCGAGGGGAAGCTCGTCGGAATAGTTGATCGTGTTGGTGGCCCGCCG
>JAFAZZ010000114.1 GCA_019239375.1 Solirubrobacterales bacterium
TATTCATCAGCAACAAGACCGCCAGCGTCCACGTCTCCCGCATCCTGACCAAACTCTCGGTCCCCAACCGCGCCGCCGCCGCCGCCGCCGCCCACCACCTAGCCATCCCACCCCCCCACACCCCCACCCCCACCTAGCCCGGATCGCTCCCCTGACGACTCTCGCCCCGAACTAGCGGAGCGCTGTTCGCAGACGGTTGCTTGGGCTCTCGGTAGAGCGGCGGCGATCGCGTCGGCCGCGTCACGACTCAGCAGCCGGCGCTGGCCGATGCGCGCAGATTGCCGGTGGGCTCGCGCACGGCAAGTCTGGGGTGCCCCAGAACTGCTCGAACGGCTCCTGCGCGATCTCGGCGCCCGAGTCCCGCAGCAAGGGTGTCGAGGTCATCGGTGCGGAAGTGAACGCCATTCAGGGCGCCCATGGCGACGAGGCCAGCAGCGCGTCCTGGTCGGCGGGCTGCCGTTCAGCTAGCTCGTGAGGACGATCGCGACGCGGCTCGGAGGCGGCGCCGGTGGCGATCCACCGGAACGTCGTCGCGAGCTACATCGTTGCTCAACCTCGAGCCCAACTGCGTCGTGGTAGAAGGCGAGCGCGAGGTCGGGGTCATGGACGGGGACGAAGCGTTAGGGCAGCTTTCCGGCCCCCCGCGAACACGGGGAGCCAACGACGACTAGGTCGGGCGGAACTGCGCGAGGAGTGCGCGGCCGACATTAAGGCGGCCCGGCGAGCGTGGCGACATTGAGTCGGCGCGCGGACCCGCGGTCCAAAGCGGCAGCGCGACCGCAGCCTGCCTAAGCTGCAGATCCATGCCGACACACGGCGCAGCAGCGAACAAGGAGCAGGCGGGGAAGCTCGGCAGAGCGGCGGAGTTCGTGTTGTCCGCTCGTGATCGTCCGAACGATGTGGATTCGGGATCGGCTTCCGGCGGGTCACAGTTCGGGGTCGGATCAGGGAGCTCCCTGATGTGAATTGGGTCTCGGCGCAGGCATGATCTGTTCACCAGCTTCCGGTCGAGGCACAGGAGATCCCATGGCCGAATACGCGAAGGACGTGTTGGCCGAGCCCGATTGGCTCGAGCGGCACCTTAACGACGATGGCATCAGGATCGTCGAAGTGGACGAGGATCCCACCGCCTACCTCGGCAAACACATTCCTGGAGCGGTCGGGCTGGACTGGGGACAGGACCTGCAGGATCCCTTGAGGCGCCGCTTCCTGGGACCGGACGAGTTCGGTGAGCTGCTTGGACGCCACGGGATCTCCAACGACCACCTCGTGATCCTGTATGGAGACCGCAACAACTGGTTCGCCGCGTACGCGTACTGGTACCTCAAGTACTACGGACACGAGCGGGTGAAGCTGCTCAACGGGCCGCGCGAGCGCTGGATCTCAGAGGGTCGTCCCACATCGACCGAAACGCCCCATCATGCTCCGGTCACGTTCATCGCCAAGCCCGGGAACGACACGATCCGAGCGCGACGCAACGACGTGCTGCGCGCCCTGGGCGGGACCTGCGTGCTCGTCGACGTCCGCTCGACGCCGGAGTACACCGGCCGCCTCGTCACGACGGTCTCCCACGAGGGGCAGCAAGCCCAGCGTGCGGGCCGCATCCCGGGCGCCAAGTCGATTCCGTGGGCTCGGGCAGTCAACGAGGATGGAAGCTTCAAGTCGGCGGAGGAGCTCCGGCAGCTATATCTGCGCAGCGGCGTACTCGGGGGCTCGCCGATCATCTCCTACTGTCGCATTGGCGAGCGAGCCGCCCTGACATGGTTCGTATTGCACGAGTTGCTCGGCGAAGAGAACGTGCGCAACTACGACGGGTCGTGGACCGAGTGGGGAAGCCTAGTCGACGTCCCGATCGAGCGGGGCGAGCCGCAGGTCTGACGGAAGCGTCGAGGCTCAGGGGAAACGTAGGCGTTGCCCCGATGGGGGTGAATGCGCCTCGTGCAGGGTCGCGGCGGCCGCGCTCGACTGAGCGGGCGCCGGCGCTGGCGAGCGGGCCCGGTCTCGGTTCAAGCAGGTGATGATCGCGGGGGTCCTGCAGCGGCCCCGGCGAGCACATCGCTCAGCTTGTGGCGCGACCGCACGTCGAGCTTGTCGTAGATGTGGCCGAGGTGCGTCTCGACCGTCTTCTCGGTCACGAACAAGGTCTGGGCGATCTCGCGGTTGCTGCTGCCCTGCGCGGCGAGGTCCGCGACTCGCCGCTCGCTTGGGGTAAGCGCGGCGGCGCCGCTGAGACCCTCGGTCGCGAGGCGGGCGCCCGTGGCCGCGATCTCAGTTCGCGCCAGGTCGGCGAGCTTCGTTGCGCCGCACGCCACCGCGCGTTCATGTCCCTGGCGGAGTGGTTCCCGCGCGGCCGATCGTTCGCCGGCGCGACGCATCGCTGCTCCTAGGTCGACGAGCGCTCGGGCGTGCTCCAGCTTGGCCCGTGAGCGCTCGAGCACGCGGACCGCCTGGCTCAGGAATCCGACGTCAGGGGCTTTCTGCACCAGGGCTACCGCTCGCAGCGCGATCCCGATCGCCCGTGCCGCGCCCATCGCGCGGGCAAGCTCGAGCTCCTTCTCGGCCAAGCGGTGCGCCTCCTGTTGGTTGCCCAGCTGATGCGTTATCAACGCCGCGTCCGAGCGCCAGGCGAGGCACGCCGGCGTTGTCGTCCCGTACGTGGACGGGAGCCGACCGAGTTCTAGGAGCTGTTCGAGCGCGGCCTCGGCGCGGCCGAGCGCCGACAGCAGGCGCGCGCGTGACAGCAGGGTCAGGCTCCCGTGGAGTGTCTCCGGGTGCAAACTTCGATCGGTCCTCTCGAGCAGGTCCTCGAGCTCTCGCCGAGACCGCTCTTGCTCGACCGCTACAAAATTGATGATCGCCAGCGGATGGAGCCGCAACGGCGTGTCCGCCACCGCGAACTGGTAGGCCAGCTGGAGCGACGCCTCGGCGTCGGCCAAGGCGTCTCCAAGGCCTCCTCGGCGGTAGCCCACTTGGCCCCGCACCGACAGCCCGACCAGCAGCGCGACCAACGCGCCGCGTCTTCGCGCCCGCGTGATCACCGAGTCGCAGATGGTCTGGGCGCGCTCGAACTCGTCGATGTACGACAACACTGCCGTCGCTGTCATCAGCCCCGGGGGGAGCAGCACTCCCTCCTCGCCTGCGGCGGGACCGACGGTGGCCCGAGCAATCAAGTCGAGCAACTCGGCCCTTGGTCGGTTCGAATTCAGCCGCTCGAACGCGAGCAGGATCAGCTGAATCCGCTCTCGGCCGCTCCGGGCCTGAACGCCCGGATCCTCGAGCAGGCTGATCCGGCTCGCCAGCAGGTCGTGACCCGTACTGCTCATCAACGCCCCGCTCAGCATTTCCGTCTCGATGCGTCCGCCCAGCATCTGATCCCTGACCGGCGGCAGATTTGCAAGCAGCTCAACCGCGCGCGGCACGCGACCGGTGTACTTCCACAGCTGCGCGAGGGTTAGCGCGATGCGCGCGCGGTCGTCCGGATCCGGGGTGAGCATGACCGCGTTCTCGAGGTGGTCGGACGCCTCCCTCAAACCCGCCAGTACCTCGGCCTCGCCGAGCCGCGCCAGCAGCGCCGCCCGCTCGTCGTCCGGATGATCGACCGTGAGCGCTGACCTGAGATATGCGACGGCATTGCCGGGCGCGCCCATCGCCATGGACGCGTCGGCCGCCAATCGCAGCTGGTCGACCCCCCACGGCTCGTCCAGGTCATCAGCGAGCAGGAGCTGGCTGGCGACCCGCTCCGCCGGCGCTTTACGGCCGTACAGCAGGGACGCGGCCTGCTTGTGGCGAAGCGTGCGCTCGGCGGGGAGCAGGCTCTCGTAGATAGCGGCTCGGATGATTGGATGCGCGAACCTGAGGCGATGCTCCTGGCTGAACAGATCGCTGGCCCGTATCGCCCGCGCGGCCTCGATTGCGCTCTGTTCATCGAGTCCGGCAAGCTCTGCGGCGTCCGGCAGGCTGGCGCCATCCCCTAGGATCGCCACCGCCGTGGCCAGCGAGGGGGCTACAGGCGACGATCGCGCTAGCCGCGACAAGACCGCCTCTGCCACCCTCCGCGGCCCAAGTGTCTGGACCTGGCCCGCGTTGGATCCAACCGGCAGGACTCGACGTTCCTGAAGCTCGAGCAGCAGCTCAACGAGCAGAAACGGGTTTCCCGCCGTAGCCTTCCCGCACGCGCTGGCAAACTGCGTCTCCACCTCCGAATCGAATCCCAACGACAGCATCCGTTTTACGGCCTCCGGGCTCAGGCCACGGGGCTCGATGACACGGGCGGTCGGCTCGGCGCGCAATGCGACGAGACTCGGCGAGGCGTCCAGGTCGACCGGTCGCAGTGTCAGCACGAGAAGAATCGCCAACTCGGTGAGCCGCCTCGCGAGGAACTCGAGGACGGCAAGCGACGGCTCATCCGCCCACTGGATGTCATCCACCAGCAGCGCCAGCGGTCGGTCGCGCGCGAGATTCGCGCACAGCCAATACAGCCCGTGCAGCCTCGGGTAGATCGATCCCTCAGTCGGTACGCTGATCGCCGCGCGCACGTCGAACAACGGCTCCGCCAGCTCCGCCGCGCCCCCCAGCCACTCACCGCGCCGTGCCTCATCCGCGGTGGCGAGCAGCGGCTCGAACAGCTGGCGTACCACGCCGAATGGGAAGCTCTGCTCGAGCTGCGCTCCCCGTGCCACTCGTACCTGCATCCCCTGCCGACGCGCTAGGTCTCGCGCCACCTCGATCAGGGTGGTTTTGCCGATCCCCGCCGGGCCCTCGATTACTACCAGCCGGCCCACCCCGTGCCAAGAATGGTCCATCGCACGCCGCAAATGAGCCGTCTCCAGCTCCCGGTCCAACACGCGCACGGCCCCCGGCGCGGCCATGCTCGACATTCTACGCCCGGGCCGCCCGGACCCGCCGGGCACGAACTTCCCATCGCTATCGTGTGACTCCCGCGCCGCGGCCATTGGCGGGGCAGTCACCTGGACCTGCGCTACGAGAGGGCGATGGTGCCCGCCGCCCGCCGTCTTGGCGTTGGGACCCCCCGATTCTTTCCCCCGGAGCCGAGTGCCGCCTCCTGTGGACGAGTTGGCCGGGAACGACGGCAGTGGCCGGCCCGCTGGGCACCTCAGCAGAGAAGAGATGGGCGAAACAAATACACCCGGCGGCAGAAGCAGGAGATTCGCTTCTCTTCGGCCCGAGGATGCCCACATCTGGAGACGGGCATCGTCTTACCAATATTGCATCCCGGCGAGAGATTCTCCCGGGCCTTCGGCACGGCGCGAACGATGACCGGGAGTTCCGCCGGGGCATACCCGAAGCGGCGAGTACCCCGACAGCGGGCGCGTCCCCGGGGCCTCTGACGACGGTGGCGCCTTCCCGGCGCTGCACCTAAGCGGTCATGAACGCAGGCTAAGGCTCAAGATCAGGCACTTGCCCGATGGCAGCGAGCCGGCTTACGCCTAGCTTTTGGGCGCATCACCCAACGACTGTCCAGGAGACGCGATGAACGCCCAGCTCAAGTACATGATCGCCCAGCAACGCAGCGCCGAGCTACAACACACCCGCGAACTCTGGGTTGCTCTTCACTCGACCACCGTGCCGAGGGTTACGCCGCCGGAGACGCGAACCCCGAGCCCGTCGCGGATACGCCGCACGTTCGGACGAATCAAGGAGACCTGGGACGAGCTCAATTACGCCAACCGGCGGATGCTCGAGATGCGGACAGGCATACCCGTCACTCGGGAAGGTCCCAGGATCCGCGCGCGCTTCGATGACCTAGAGCCGCTCTTTGCGGGCGGAGAATCGGATGAGCGGGTCCGACCGGCGACCGCATGATGCCATCGTCGTCGGCCTCGGGTCGCCAGCGCTTCCACCGCGGTGCTGCGCGCGCCGCGGCTTGACGTCATGCTGGTCGACCGGACGCGCTTCCCAAGCGAGATCCTGCGCGGGCACGTTCGCAAGCACAGACCGCCGCGGCTGGCCGGTGGGACTGCTCGACCCGGGTGCTCGCCGCCGGTGCTCCACCGATCACTTCGATCACGATGGACCTTGGCGACTTCCCTCTGATCCGAAGCGACCTTGCACCCCGCGTAGTCTTGCCTGCTGGCCGGATCCATATCTCGCAACTGCTGCCAGCGGCGTCGGCGCGGGACCTTCCTCCCGAGCCCATCCGCGAGCCGGTCGGCTCGGACAGCACGCTTGCGGCTACCAGCTCGGCGATCGGTACGCTGCGAAGGCACGATCTCGGAGCGGAGATCACAAGATCCGCCACTCGCCGGCCCATGCGCGTACTACGGCTCGGTGGCAGGGGTTCTTTCGCCCTCGCAGCCGTGTGAGCGGCCCGCGAAGACCTGCCCCCGTTCTCGGGCGGGAATGTCGCCGCCGACGCCGTCACCCGTGCAAGTCGCGGAAAGCGTGGACCGTGCCGCATGGCTCGGTTCCGATCGCGATCCGTCCCGCCACGCCCGGAGCACCCTGAGGTAGCCACACCGCCAACCAAGGTCGGGCGACCGCCCGGCGACAGCAGTGCGGCGTTCGTCGTAGTTGCCATCAGCACCTGTTGCTTTCGCAGCACAAAAACCTACCTCCCTGGGAGGGAATCGCGACATGGAGCCCTGCACTGGTTCAGCGACGAGAATGGTTTTGAGTTCATCACGCCCGATGACCAGAGCAAGGACCTGTTCGTCCATCATTCGTCGATCTCCAGCAACGGCTTCAAGTCGCTCGCCGAGGGCGCGAAGGGCTCCTACAACGCCGAGCAGGGCCTCAACGGCCGGCCGCCAGGAACGTTCAGACGAGCTGAGCGGATGGGTCTTAGCTTGACGGCCCCCCCCGGGCGCGGGTCGTCTTGCTTTAAGCGGACGCGGCTCATCGCCATAGGTATGGCGTGTTGCCCTCGCGCGCGAGCAGCTGGGCGAGCTCGGGCTCGACGATCAGCCGCCGCCTGTCCGGAGGCGCCTGGGTGTCGTCGGCGTCGAGCGGGTCGCGGACTTGGGCGATCAATCCCTCCCGGGAGGAAGGCCACCGACCAGCCGGGACCATATCCGAAACGGATCAAGTAACCCCGACGGCGGGCGCCTCCCCGGTGCGGCTGAGGGCGTGGCGCTTTTCCCGCGTCGGGATTAAGCGGTTGTTGTTGGGGGTTAAGTCTTGGGATTAGGCGCTTGCCCGATGGCAGGGGGTTGGCTTACGCCTAGTTTGGAGGCATCGGAGAAGCGGTTTTTTTTTTGGAGGTTCGATGCACGCTCAGCTTAGTTATGTGATCGCCTGGCAGCGCAGTGTGGTGCTGCAACGCGCGGGCGAGCAGGCGCGACTGGTAAGTGAGGTGGCGGTGAGGCGTCGTGGTTGGCGCGGCGGGAATCCGGTCTTGGGCCGGGGTCTCGGGTGGTGGCGAGCAAGGCGCGCGTTCGGGGCGGCGCGGACGGTCGGGGGTGCGCGATGAAGAAGCGCGTGGTGATCGTGGGGGCGGGCTTCGCGGGCCTGGAGTTGGCGGCGCGGCTGTCGGAGTCGCTCGCCGACGCGGTTGAGGTCACGCTGATCGATAGAAACGAGGCGTTCTATTTTGGGTTCTCGAAGTTGGATGTGCTGTTCGGCCGGCGCGCCCCGGAGGACGTGCTTTTGCGCTATGGCGATGTCGCTCTGGCGGGGGTTGAGTTCCGCCAGGCGACGGTGACGGCGATCGACCCGCGCCGGCGGCGGGTGATCACCGATCGGGGCGCCTATGACGCTGACTTTCTCGCCGTCGCGCTGGGGGCGGAGTACGACCTGGCGGCCACCCCGGGGTTCCAGCAGGGCGGGTTTGAGTTCTATTCGCTCGCCGGCGCTGCGCGCCTGCGCGAGGCCCTGGCCGAGTTCGAGGGGGGGACGGTCCTGATCTCGGTCCTGGGGCATCCGTTTAAGTGCCCGCCCGCGCCGTTTGAGGGGGCGTTCCTGCTCCACGACCTGCTCGTCAGCCGAGGGGTCCGCGACGCCACGGAGATGCGGATGACCTACCCGATGGCCGCGCCGGTTCCGGTCACCCCGGAGGTCTCGCACATGTTCCGGGCCGCGCTCGAGGAGCGCGCGATCCAGTGCGCGCCCAAGGAGCGGGTCGTGGGTCTGGACGCGCGCGAGCGCACGGCCCGGCTGGCCAGCGGCGGCAGCGTGCCCTACGACCTGTTCATCGGGATCCCCGTCCACCGGGCGCCCGCCGTGGTCGAGCGCTCCGGACTTGCCGTGGACGGCTGGGTGCCCGTCGAGCAGAGGAACCTGGCCACCCGCTTTCCCGGGGTGTACGCGCTGGGTGATGTCGCCACCGGCGCGCGCACGGTCGCCAAGGCGGGGATCTTCGCCGAGGCGGCCGCCCGGGTCGTCGCCGCGGACATCACCGCGCGCCTGCGCGGTAGTCAGCCTCCGCCCCCCTACGAGGGCGACGGCCCCTGCTACATCGAGTTCGGCGGCGGGCGGGTCGGCAAGGTCGAGGTCAACTTCCTCGGCGGACCCGCGCCAAGCGCCCGAATCATCGCTCCGTCGCGAGAACTCGCCGCCGAAAAGACAGCGTTCGCCGCCACCCGCCGCCAAAGCTGGTTCGGACACCACACCCACACAAAACCCGCGGAAATGACCACCGGTGGCCAAAGCTAATGGAGAGGAGTGACAGATCGATCACCAGCGGCGCCGCTGGTACGGGAACGGAGGTGACAAGCGGAGCTTTCTCGGTCTTTCACCGTGCGCGATGCGGCGGTATACAGCCGACGGTGATCGCCGCCGGGTACATCGCCCTGACATAGGCCAGGCCCTTACCACAGGTCGCTTGGGCCGCGGGTGCTCACGGCCGCGAGGTCCGGGCGGCCGATATGGTCGCTGGAGAGAGTTGAGGGTGGAACTCAGTAGGTGTCAGCTCTTCGCGCCGAGGGAAACCCCGCGGATTTCCAGTCGGCGCCGCGCAGCGACACCAGCAGCATCGCCGCCCGCGCGACCGTACACCGCACACGGCCAGCGCAACGCCGGCGAGGCCAACTTCGAACCCAGCCTGATCTTTGACTGGCGGCGGCTGATATCTAGGGGCCATCATTTTTTGTGCGCGACATGACGTTCCCCGTGACGTGGTCGCAGAGTCTGCGGTGGAACTCGCGCAGGCGTGCGGTGACTACGGTCGGCGGCCGGGCGAACCCGAGGAGTAGTAAGTACGCCTCCCCGCAACAGTCGCGACGCACCTCTTGGCCACCGACGCGGACTCCCTAGACCGCAGTCACCATCATCTCCGAAGCTTCCTTTACACCGGTGGTTACCCGGCGACAGGTCATGTAACCACCACGTTACCCCTGATTCGCCGACCCCTCCACGTACACACACACAGACCAAAATCACCCTGGGGGATGGAATGCGCCGGTCCGATCGTGCGTCTTATACATGTAACACGGGTTGTGACGACGCAGACGCGGCGCCGGCAACCAAAATCAGACCGGGAGATTTATCGATGCCGATCCGTTTTAGACCAACGCATTGCATGCGCTCGCCCGCTTCGAGCGCCAGGCGAGATTCCGGTCTCGCTGCGCCTGGCGCGGGCGGGACCACCGGCTTGTCGTCGCGGGAGCGCAAGTCATGAAACCAGGCCTCGTGATCGGCACGGCGCACATCGTGCGCTACACGGTGCCGGTGCACCAGACGGTCCCGGACCTACTCCCTGCCCTTGCGGAATTCCGGCGCGGCCAACCGGTGTTCGCGACTGGCTTCATGGTCGGTCTCATGGAAGCCCCCTGCATGGCCGCCGTCCATCCATACCTAGAACCCGGCGAGGTCACGGTAGGCACGCTCATCAGCATGACCCACGTGGCGCCGAGCCCACCGGGCACGTCGCTCGTGGCCGAGGGACGCGCGATCGCCATCGAGGGGCGATCGGTGCGTTTCAACGTAGTCGTTAGCGATGAGGCCGGGGAGGTTGCTGCCGGGGGCGAGCACACTCTGCGAGTCATCGACGTTGGGCGCTTCCATGCCCGCCTGGCCGCCAAACGGTTCCAGCTGCGCCACCGCGACTCTCATAGCGTCGGACTGAACGTCGACGCCTTTGAGCACTCACGTGAGGCTCGGAGCGGAAGGGGAACTGGTGCTCATTCGGGCTATTAGAGCCTCCGATGCGGCAAAGCTCCGCGACTTCCACGTGCGGTGCTCGCCGGAGTCGCAGTACCGGCGATTCTTCATGCACAAGCCTCACCTGTCGACTAAAGAGGCTGAGTACTTCTGCAACGTTGATATGCGGAACCGCGGCGCCGTAGTAGCCAGCGACCGGGACTCTCATGAGGGCATTCACGGGATCGGGCAATGGGACGGGCTGAAAGGCGGGAGGGCAGAGATAGCGTTGCTGGTTGAAGATGACCTGCAGGGGATCGGTGTCGGCCGACGTCTCCTGGACGCGGTCCTCGATCACACGCGAGCGCTTGGTTTCTGGCAGTTGACAGGATCCATTCTCGCTGGTAACGGCCCGATCCGCCGCCTGTTGGAAACCAGCGGATACGCGTGCAGCATGGGTGAGACTGATTGCGGTGTTCAATCGTTCTCTCTGCTGACGGAGTGTGCCGAGAGGGACAACCCGTTCCTTGGCGACATGCTGCCTCGCAACGTCGAATGCTCGGCTGCGGGCCTTCCATAAGCGGTCACGCAAACGAACCCGATCGTCAGCTCGCCCGCCTGGGGCACGCTGGATCTTTCAGACCGGGCTAGCGCTCGCGGCCGGCGTCCCGGCCCGAGACCCGCGCGCACCTTCGTACTCCGTAGTGATCCGACACTCAGGGCTGGAGATCGTCGGGCTCGTCTGTAGCGACGTGAACCTCGCCGCGTGATCAGCGCCCGCTTCGGCAAACTCGCTCAACGGGGTCTCCGAGAGCCCGGAAGGGACACCTGCGGGCAGCTCCGCGCCGACCAGCTGCTGATGAAGCGCCAAGGACGCCGCCCCGCAGCGTCTCATCGCCCGGTCAAGACGTCGATTGCTTGTGTCGATGTCCGCTCGGGCTCTAGGGGTGCGTAGTCCTCGCGCTCGCGCTGCGCTGCGGTCGCCTCGCGATTACGTAGACGCGCGGGCGCACGCGCGCGCATCTAGGGCGGTGTAGGCCCATTCGCGGGTGAACTCGGATGGTCGACCGATCACTCCCGCCCATTCGACGGTCGCGCCATGGGCGCCGTTGACCGGTGAGGGCACAGGCGTGCCCGAGGTGGGCCGCGGCGTATGAGGCGTCGAGGGCGCGCTCGTCGCCAGCGTCGGTGATAATCGTCATCGCGCCCGTTCGGTGATTGATCGCGATGATGTGTCCCAGAGTGCCGTTGTCGACGTCGCGGTAACGGTCGTTGCGGCGCGCGATGACCCGGTCGCCGATCGCGAAGCCTTGGTCGGCGATCGCGACGCCATCGGCGCCGAGCGCCCCTTCCTGAACCAACGCACGTCTCGCTCGCTCGTTCAGCATCGCGCGGCTCGCGTTGTCGCGCGCGATCATTACGGCTTGAGCGAGGCCCGGCCGCCTCTCGTGCATGGTTTCAGTCGGCAAGAAGCGAACTCAGCGCCTCGTCTTCTCGCTCGTGCACGCTGAGCGCGTGCCTGGCGCGCCATCATCAGATACGGCTCGGGTTCCCGTCGTGCAGGGTCTCGAGCGCCTCCCGCTCGGCAGGCTCCCGTTGGCGCATGACCTGGCGAAGCTCGGGGCCACCTAGCGCCTGCGCGACGGCCGCGAACCATCGGCCGGCGGCGACCGAGGGCAGTTGGCCGCTGTCGCTCGCGACGATCACCTTGACGCCGGCACGCCCGGCGCGGGAGAGCAGCGCGGCGGAGGGGCGGGTTGGCGCCGGACCAACTTCGTCGAACAGCAGGACGGTCTCCGGACGGAGTCCACCACACCCGTCAAGCTCCGAGACAAGCGGTGGATCGTGAACGCCGCGACTTCGGCTGCATCCCCTAGCCCCCGGGCGGCACACCCCGTCGGTGCCACCCCAACGACGTGAAAACCGGCAACCTCGTAGATCCTCGCGAGGGCGCCCAACACCCGGGTCTTCCCGGTTCCCGCGAGCGCCTGCAGGACCGAAACGCCATGGCCGTCGGTCGCGAGCGCCCGGGCGGCCGCGGCCTGCTCATCGCTCAACGGCACCGGGACATCCGCGAGCACGAGACCGGGTAGGCGCGGATGACCCAGACCGCTGCGTTCACCTACCCGACGTCTGGCGCCGTCGACGATCGCTGCCTCGCACGCGAGCAAATCGTAAGTCGTGAACCGAGGCTCCCCCTCGACGTCGCCCAGCGCGTACGACCGACGCGTGACCTCCGGGAAAGACCCGCAAACGGTAAAGGCGCGGGGTCGATGAGCAGGACTCGCGGACCTAAAAGACCTGCATATGGAGAGATTGCCGCACCGCGGGTCTCGCTACTTTCACGCAGGAGATTACCGGTTTGAATCCGGTTGGGGGTACCTCTCGTATCGCCTGTAATGACGGCTTCTGCTCACCATCGGACCTCTCTCTCACGCTCGGAGCGCCATCCGGCGGGCGCAGCCGACGAATCGGCGGAAACTGCGTGTCGGCGGCTCGGGCCGACGCCTCGCCGGCTGGGCCTGGCCTATTGGGGGGCGCCGGTCAGCGTGGGCAGTACGTGGCCGAGCGGGGCGTCGAGTTT
>JAFAZZ010000145.1 GCA_019239375.1 Solirubrobacterales bacterium
CCGATCTTGCGGTCCTGCAAGATCGCGCAGCTGCAGTACCCGGGGAGGGACTCGAACCCTCATGCCGCTTGGGCAATCGCTCTTAAGGCGACCGTGTCTGACCAATTCCACCACCCGGGCAGGCGATGGGGAAACGCTAGCGCCTGAACCGGGGGGTTTGGGGCTTCGCCACGACCCCGATCAAACGCCCCACCGCACCTGACCGCGACGCACCGCCGCTCCGGCGGACCGCTATCCGGCCGGTCAGACGGGCGCCGCCGTACTACGCAGCCGCTTGGGCCCCGGCGGCAGGACGCCGGCCGCTGCCGGCCAGCGCGTCGAGCAGCGCCTCGGCGAGCTGCTGGTTGCCGGTCAGTTCGAGGCCGCTGCGGTCGCGCCCGGGCGAGAACGCCCTGACCCACTGATCGGTGGCGCCGGACACGCGGGCCTCGGCGCCGTCCGCCGACCGTTCCTCGACGCTGATGCCCTCGGCGGCGAGCTTGAACGTGAAGTTGGCCCCTCGGTCCGGGTCCTCGACGACGAACTCGACCGTGCCGGTGGCGGGGACACTGGGCAGTACGCCCGGAGCTAGGCGGAAGATCGCCCCGAGGTCGATCGACTCCGACGCGCGCGGCGGGCTCCACGCCCACTCGTACCCCCACCGAGCCAGCTCGCCGAGGATCGGCATCAGCTCGCGCGCCCGCTCGGTCAGCTCGTAGTCGACTCGGGGAGGGACCTCCCGGTAGCGCTTGCGGGTGAGCATGCCGTCGGCGACCATGCGATTCAGCCGCGAGCGCAGCTGCTCGGTGGAGATACCCGGCAGCACACGCTGCAGTTCAACGAAGCGGCGTGGTCCGGCTGCCAGGTCACGCACGATCAGCAGGGTCCACTTGTCTCCGACCAGATCGAGGGCCCGGGCGTCCGGCGACCACTGGTCATAGGGATGGCGTTTCGGTGGGGGTACGTGCGGAATGGGGGACGGCCTCCCAGCGGACGGTGCGTACCTACCAAGTTCGAGTCTAACGACCGTTGCGCCGGCCCGAGCCGTCCACAGGCGCTTCTGGCGGGCGTGACCGGACGGCTCGTGCACGTCACTCGAACCCGCCTTCGTTGAGTCTGCGTGGTTTCGGCAGTTTTGGCGCTCTGGAACCGTTTCTGCCGTTACATGGATGTTGTCATCGAGCTGAAGGATCGGCTCGCCGATCGCTCTCGGCCCACGACGGGTTCGCCCGCGGCGTTTTTCTACGACCTCGGGAGTCCGTTCTCGTATTTCGTGGCGGAGCGAATTGAGCGCGCGCTGGGGGAGGTCGACTGGTTTCCCGCCCCGGCGCTCGACCTCGCCGGCGGCGCCGACTGGGTCCGCGCCGAGGCGATACGCGCCCTCGCCGAACGCGAAGCCCGCGCCGCCCGTCTCCCGCTCGTCTGGCCCGAGCGCTTCCCGGCCAACGCCCGTCGCGCCCTGCGCGCGGCAACCTACGCGGCGGAGAACGGCGCCGGCTCGAGCTTTGCCCTCGCCGCCCTGCGCCTCGCCTTTTGCGGCGGCTTCGATCTGCAAGATCCCGAGATCCTCGCTGTGGCGGCTGGCGCAGCCAGCCTCTCGCCGGAGCGCTGCCTCGCGGCCGCGCGCGATCCCTCCCGCGACGGCGCCTTGTCGGCCACGGCGCGGGGCCTGCGCGCGCGGGGGGTGCGCCGGCTGCCCGCGGTCCGGCTCGGCCGGCGCTGGTTCGAGGGCGAGCGCCTGCTCGACGCGGTGGCGCTGGCCCGCGCGCACGCGCTCTGAAGGCGCAAAGGCGCGCCGGCTGGACGCGGTGGCGTTGGCCGGCCGCAGAGGCTCTGACCGCGGATAGCCGCGCCGGCTGGACGCGGTGGCGCTGGCCGGGCGCATACGCTCTGAAGGCGCAGAGGCGCGCCTGCTGGACGCGGTGGCGCTGGCCGGGCGCATAGGCTCTGAAGGCGCAGAGGCGCGCCGGCTGGACGCGGTGGCGCTGGCCGGGCGCATACGCTCGGACCGCGGATAGCCGCGCCGGCTGTGTCGGGCCGCGCGCCGCGATTCTCCTGCCGTCGACACCATGTAAAACGCACCAAACCGGCGCGCCGCGGTGGCGCTTTGGTGAGATGAGCATGGTGGACATGCTTATGTTCACCCAGGCCCGGCGGGGTGAGGCACTTTGGTGCGTTTTTCATTGGTCTGCCGAGGCGGGGGCCGCCATGTCCTCGGCGCCGGCGCCACCGATCACGGTCTGCGCCCGCCGGGTGGGTGAACTTGAGGGATCGCGTCTACGTGTTGGCGGTGAGCCGCGACTACCCGCCGGCAGTGCCGGCGGGGTGCACCGCCGGCGCCACCAACCGCCCCCGGCGCGCCACCGGCCGTCTACACCGTCGCTAACACCCACCCGGCGCCACCAACCGCCCCCGGCGCGCCACCTGCCGCCTACACAGTCGCTAACACCCACCCGGCGCCACGGACCGCCACCCAGCGCCACCAACTGCCGCTGGCGCCACGGACCGCCCCCGGCGCCACCGGCCCCCGCCACCCCGCCTCTCCCAACCCCCGGCGCCACCGACCGCCTCCGAGCCCCAGCGCCACCGATCGCCTCCCGCGCCCCGGCTGTTAGCGTGCCGGCCGTGGCCACCGAGGCAGAGCCCACGACCCAGCAGCACGGCGGGCGGCTGATCGCGGCCCGGCTGAAGGCCTACGGCGTGACCAAGCTGTTCACGCTCTCGGGCGGGCACTTGTTCTCTATCTATGACGGCTGCCGCGCGGAGAGGATCGACATCGTCGACGTGCGCCACGAGCAGTCGGCGGCTTTCGCCGCCGAGGGATGGGCGAAGGTGACGCGCACGCCGGGTGTGTGTGCGCTCACCGCCGGCCCCGGCGTCACCAACGGTATGAGCGCGATCGCCTCAGCGCACCAGAACCACTCGCCGATGCTGGTTCTGGGCGGCCGGGCGCCGCAGTTCCGCTGGGGTCAGGGGTCGCTTCAGGAGATCGACCATGTGCCGTTCGTGCGCCCGCTAGTCAAGTTTGCCGCCACGGCTCAGGACACGGAGGAGATCCCGGCCCTGATCGATCAGGCCGTACGCACGGCGGTCGCGCCGCATTCAGGACCGACCTTCGTCGACCTCCCGCTCGACTATGTGTTCGGAGAGGCCGCCACGGCGGATCCGCCGGCGCCCCTTCCCGATTTGGCAAGTGGACCCGGCGCCGACCGCCGCGCGATCGACCGGGCGGCCGCGCTGGTGCGCGACTCAGAGCGCCCAGTGATCATGGCCGGCGCCGGCTTGTACTGGGGGCGCGGTGAAACGGCCCTCCGGTCCCTCGCCGAGCGCCTCCGGATCCCGGTGTTCGCGAACGGCCTGGCCCGCGGGTGCATCCCGGCCGACCACGAGCTGGCGTTCTCCCGGGCCCGGCGCACGGGCCTCCAAGGCACCGATCTCGCAGTGGTCATCGGCGCTCCACTTGACTTCCGGCTCGGCTTCGGCGGCGCGTTCGCGCCCGATGCCGCGATCATCGCGGTCGACCTTGCCGAGCCGGCGCAGGACGCGCCGCGCCACCTCACGGCGGAGCTCTATGGCGCCCTCCCCGCCACGCTCGAGACCCTCCGCGAGGCCGCGTCGCACCCGGAACCGCCCCCCGAGCGCGAGGCCTGGATCCGCTCGCTGCGTGCCACCGAGGACGACTTGCGCGCCGGCGAGAAGGAAGAGCTGGCTGACGATCGGGCGCCCCTGCACCCGATGCGGGTGTTCGGCGAGTTGAACCGCCTGCTCGACCGGGACGCGATCGTGGTCGGCGACGGCGGGGACTTCGTCTCCTATGCCGGCCGCCTCATAGACTCCTACGCGCCAGGCTGCTGGCTCGACCCCGGTCCGCTGGGCTGCCTGGGGTGCGGCCCGGGATACGCCCTGGCGGCGAAGCTCGCCCACCCAGCCCGGCAGGTCGTACTGCTGCTTGGCGACGGCGCCTTCGGCTTCTCCGGTATGGAATTCGACACACTCGCGCGGCACGGCGTCGCGGTGCTGGCGATCGTCGGCAACAACGGCATTTGGGCGCTCGAGAAGCATCCGATGGAGGCGCTCTACGGCTACTCGGTCGCCGCTGAGCTCCAGCTGGGGACCCGCTACGACGAGATCGCGGAGGCGCTCGGCTGCCACGGGGAGCTCGTGCAGACGCCGCGCGACCTCCATCCCGCCCTTGAGCGCGCGCTGGCCAGCGGCCGGCCGGCGCTCGTCAACGTCCTCACCGACCCGTCAGTGGCCTACCCGCGCAGGTCGAACCTGGCGTAGGCGCGCACGGCAGCCCGCGGGTGTAAGGGCGGGGGACAGCCGGCGCCAGCGCGCCTGACGTGCGGGCGGGGGACAGCGGCACGGTGGGCCACGAAACGCCTGCCCCGGCTACGAAAACCGCCCGCATTCTCAGCGGGCGGCTTCCGATCCAGGTTTGGCCCAATCGGGACGGGCAGGGGTACGTGCCAGAAAGGGCCGGTTAGAGTGGCTCGGACGGCGGGAGGCGCCGATGTCTGCGGCTTCGCCCGAGCCTATG
>JAFAZZ010000188.1 GCA_019239375.1 Solirubrobacterales bacterium
CGCTCCAGCGGATCGAGCGCCTGCTCGAGCGGCACGTGGAGAATCCGATCGACTTCCTCGAGCCTGCGACCGAGGAGGTGGGCTCGTGAGCGAGACCGAATACAAGGTCTCGATCGACGCCGAGTACCTGGCCGGACGGCGGTTCGAGTACCAGGAGGACATCTCGCAGGTCGAGAATGTCGATCTGCTGGCCGCCACCCCCGGGCCCGACATCAACTGGCTCGAGGACGTGACGCTGCTTGAGGAGGACGGAGTCCCGGCCGTGTTCGACCGCTACTCGAACTCGTTCCTGAAGATCTACTTCGCGATTCCGCCCGGGCGCGAGGACGAGATCGCGCGCAAGGTCCTGATCAAGCACCTGGAGTCGGGCAACTCGTATGGGATCGCCCTGAAGGAGCGCCATTGCAAGTTCCCCCAGCCCGAGCTCGGACCGTGGGTGGAGGGCTCGAAGATGGTCGGGACCAACTGGACGGCGCCGGTGCTCGAGGGATGGGAAGCACCGCAGCACTGACGCCGATGAGCAACGAGGCGGATCTGGAGCTTCCCCGGTCGATTCGCCGCGGGCCGAAGATCACGATCGCGTGCGAATGCGGCGAGAAGCGCTACCTCTCCTACGGAGAGCGGTGGGCGTGCGAGAAGTGCGGCCGCACCTGGAACACGCGCCGGATCCCACTCGAGGAGTACGCCGAGCTGCGCCGGACCCAGCTCCGCTACCGCCGCGTGCCGGTGGTGATCGCCGCGGTGTCGCTGGTGTGCGTCGTGGCGTTCATCGTGATCGGCAAGGCGCTCGGGGGGCTGCTCATCGTCGCGTTCGCCGCCACCTCATGGAGCATGTTCGGGCACCCGTTCTACAAGCGGCGCTACCGCGAGCAGCTCGCCAAGGTCCCGACCTGGAAAATAGAGCCTGAATGAGGGCGATCGTCGTCGGAGCGGGGTTCGCCGGGTTGGCGGCGGCGGACGAGCTTCATCGAGCCGGGGCCGACGTCACCGTGCTCGAGGCGCGCGACCGCGTCGGCGGGCGGGTGTGGTCGGTGCCCTTCGCGGGCGCCACCGCCGAGCGTGGCGCCGAGTTCGTCCTGCCGGGCTACAAGGCCCTGAATGCGATGGTCGATCGGCTGGGGCTGCGCCTGGTACGCAAGGGCACGCTGTACGGAGACCGCGAGCCCCGGGGCGGTGAGCCGGTCACCCGCGAGCAGGTCCGGGCAGGGGCGGCGCGGATCGCATCCGAACCGGGCCGGGCAGACGGCGCGCGGACGCTGATCGATGCGCTCGCGACCTACGAGCTCGACCCCGGGGTGGCCGAGGCGATCCGGGCCCGGATCGAAGTCAGCTGCGCCTACCCCGGCGAAGATCTAATGGGGTCGGTGCTCACCGAGGGCGCGGCCGCGTTCGGGACGTTCGACAGTTACACCGTCGACGGCGGCAACGACCGGATCGCCCGGGAGCTCGCCGCCTCGCTGGGCGATCGGGTCCGGCTGATGAGCCCGGTGCGGCGGGTGGCATGGAGGGAGGACGAGGTTCGGATTCGCGCCGGGACTCACCTCGCGGTCGCCGAGATGGCGGTGATTGCGGTACCGGTCACGGTGATGAGTGCGATCACGTTCGATCCGCCGCTCGCGCCCGCCAAGGCCAAGGTGAGCTACGGCCAGGCGGCGAAGCTGTTCGTGGCGCTCAAGGCACCGGCGCCTCCGAGCCAGACGCTGTCGGTGCCGGGGCGCTGGTGGTGCTACACCCAGCTTGGCGCGGACGGGCGGCCCGCGCCGTTCGTCGCCGCCTTCGCGGGTTCGCCAGCAGCGCTCGAGCGGCTCGAGGTTCGCGCCGGACCGGCGCGCTGGCTGGCCGAACTCGAGCGCTTGCGTCCCGACCTCGAGCTGGATGGCGAGTCGGCGCTCGTGTCCACGTGGCACGATGATCCGTGGTCCCGAGCCGCCTACTCAGCCGAATCGTCCAGCTGGCCGATCGACACCGAGGCGTGGAGACGCCCGGTCGGTCCGCTGGCCTTCGCCGGCGAGCACACCGCCGGCCCCTGGCACGGCCTGATGGAGGGTGCACTGCGCAGCGGCGTGCGCGCCGCGCAACAACTCCTGCAGTCCGCATAGGCGATGAGATCCGGCCGGCGGCCCGGTCTAAGCTGACGGTGAGCGTGACCGCCAAACAGAGCAGCCCGGCCGTGGAGCTCGAAGTGGGCGGACGCACCGTGCGGCTCTCGAGCCCTGACCGGGTCTACTTCTCAGCCCGCGGCGAGACCAAGCTCGACCTGGCCCGCTACTACATGAGCGTGGGCGAGGGAATCGTCCGGGCCCTGCGCGAGCGGCCGTGCATGCTGCACCGCTTCCCGGACGGCGTCGACGGTCAGAAGGTGCACCAGAAACGGCTGCCCAAGGGCGCCCCCGACTGGATGCACACGGTCGAGATCTACTTTCCCCGCTTCGGCCGTACCGCGGACGAGCTGTGCGTGACCGAGCTGGCCAGCGTGATCTGGGCGGTGCAGATGTCGACCGTCGAGTTTCATCCCTGGAACTCGCGCTGCGCCGACGTGGAGCGGCCCGACGAGTGGAGGATCGACCTTGATCCGATGCCCAAGGCTTCGTTCGATGCCGTTCGTCGGGTGGCGCAGGTGGCCCGCGGGGTGCTCGACGAGATTGGCGCGGTGGGCTGGCCCAAGACCTCGGGCGGCAACGGCCTGCACATCTACGTGCGGATCGAGCCCCGGTGGGGCTTCACCGAGGTCCGCGACGCGGCGTTGGCCTTCGCTCGAGAAGTGCAGCGGCGGATTCCGAGCGACGCCACCACGACTTGGTGGCGCAAGGACCGCCCGCCCGACAAGGTATTCGTCGACTACAACCAAAACGCCCGTGATCACACGATCGCTAGCGCCTACTCGGTGCGGGGCAACGTGGAGGCGACCGTGTCGATGCCGATCAGCTGGGACGAGCTCGACGACGTGGAGCCACGGGAGTGCACGATCGCCACCGTGCCGGCGCGGTTCGCGCGGCTCGGAGACCCGCACGAGGGGATCGACGGCGCCGCGTTCTCGCTCGAGCCGCTGCTCGAGTGGGCCGCGCGTGAGCCGGCGTAACCTCAGGCGGGCAGGACGATCGACGATGGCGCGAGCTCGGCCAGCTCTTTCTCATCGGGGACGCTCGGCGTGGCCTCGCTCCAGTGGATGGCCTCCTTGTCCTGCACGATCCGGCGGTAGAAGAACAGGAGCAGCGAGCCGACCAGTACGCCGACGCCGATCGCGAAGTCGGTCCAGGTGCCGTAGCCGTTCAGCTTCGGTGCGAGCGCGCCGACCAGCAGGAACAGGGCGTTCAGCGCGCACAGCACGCCCGCGATCGGCAGCCAGATGGCACTGAGTTTGATCGAGCGCGGCCAGTCGGGACGGTCACGGCGCAGCAGCAGGAAGGCGCTGAGCGCGAACACGTGGCACAGGACGTAGCCGATGTTGCTCATGTACAGGATGGCCAGGTTCGAGGTGATGAACACAACCAGGCAGATATTCACGATCAGGTCGACGGTCATCGCGCGGGCGGGGACGTGGAAGCGGTTCAGCACCCCCAGCTCTTTGATCGTCATGCCCGCGCGGGAGATGCCGAACAGCGCACGGCCGGCGTCCGCGGTGGAGGAGGTCATCGACAGCAGCAGGCTGGCGATGATGCAGATCGTGAAGAACGTCGCGGCGCCGTGGCCGACGATCTGCGTCATGGCCTGCGTGTAGAACTGCCCTTCCGCGGTGGCGGCCGGAACCGCGCCGGTCACGCCGCCTAGCCCGAGCGGGACCAGGATGCACACGAACAGCTGGAATGACGCTGCGCTGCGCAGCGCCTTGGCCGTATCGCGCTGCGTGTCCCGATACTCGGGCGCGAACGTCGCGCAGGCTTCGGTGCCGTAGGTCGACCACGCGAGGATGAACATGTACACGAGCGCCACCTTGAGGCCACCCCAGGGACCGGTGAAGGTCGCATGGACTCTATGGGCCTGCCAGTCGCCGGTGAAATACGGGACAACGATGAACAGCGCCAGCGGGATCATCAGCAGGGCGCCGCAGACGTAGCTGAACCAGACGGCCGGGCGCAGCCCGAACACGTTGAACATCCACACGGCGAGGATCGTTCCGATCGCGATGAAGTGCGGGAGGCCGAGGTGGTTCGAAAAGATCGTCACTGTCCAGGTGGAGTGCGGCCACCACTGCGCCGCCGCCAGGTCGCCGATGATCTTGCCGAAGATCGACAGCACCACCGACCAGCCGATCCAGTAGCCGAAGGCTGCTAGCGGACCGACGAGCGTGGTGTAGCGCCGCCACCCCTCGTGGGCGTAGAGCGAGATGCCCCCGCTGCGGTTGCCGAACATCGTCGCCGGCTCGGAGTAGATCCAGGCCTGGAGCATGCCGATCAGCGCCGAGGCTCCCCACAGGATCATCGACCCGATGGCGCCGAAGATGCCCAGGGTGAAGCCGAGGCTCCCGAGCAGGAACCCCGGGTTGCAGAGTGCGATGACGAACCCGTCGTACCAGCGGAGCGTCTTGAGGAGCTGTACTTCCTCGACGGCGGCTGTGGCCAAGATGTGCCTCCTCTGCTCGTTCCCGGGTCGGGTTTCCCCAGTTTGGTGGCTGCCCACACGAACCGCCGCTCTTATACCAGTTTGTATAAAGGTGGTCAATAACCGCCAGGGCGTAAGATCGCTGCAGCGTGCGGTGAAAGGCTCGTGACCCAGGTCAGGCACGGCACTCAGATAGAGGACCCGGCGCCGTCGGCGCACGTTGCCCCGCGTCCGGTCATCCTCGCCACGTTCTCGGTGCGGATCGACCCGCGAGCGGAGCGGATGGCCTTCGATAGCGCGCTCGAGGTCGCCGCCCGGCTGATCGTCGCCAACCTGATGATGTTGCCTCCCTATCCCGCCACGATCATGCTGGCGCGCGAATACGCGACTCTGCCGCACGAGGAGGACCTCGCCGCGGTCCGCGCCACTGCCGCCCGGGCCGCCGCGCTGGGGATCGTGACCGAGCTGCTGCGGATCTCGAGCCGGCGCCCGCTCGCGGCGCTGGTCGAGCTGATCTCCGAGCGCCGGGCCTCGCTGGTCGTGCTCGGGCCTGACGTGCGGCGATCGCCTCGGTGGCAGCTTCGGCTGGCCGCCCGCCGGGTGCGTCGCCAGACCGATTGCCTGATGTGGATCGCGCCCGACGGTTAGGCGGCTCGAAATCCGCGCGTTACCCCGGCCGGGGGTGTGGGCGGCGCGGGGCGATCAGGCCGTGCGCCCGGAGATCTCGCGCAAGGTCCCGAACCGGCCGGTGTAGAACAGGAGCGGCTCGTCGTCGCGGTGGTCGAGATACTCGACCTCGCCGATCCACAGCACGTGGTCGCCCGCGCGGTGCACGTCAACCACCCGGCACACCAGGTGGGCAAGTGAGCCCTCCAGCAAGGGCAGGTCGCCCTGCCAGGCGAACGTGGGCTCCACCGGCGACGGTTTCTGCGCCGCGAAGTGCGCCGCGAAATGCTGCTGCTCGTGGGACAGGACGCTGATGCCGTAGCGTCCGCTGCGGGGCAGCATCTCGTTCATTTTGCAGCGACCAAGCGAGACCAGGACCAGCGGCGGGCGCAGCGAGACGGACAGGAAGCCGTTGGCGGTCATGCCGTGGACGGTGTCGCGCTCGACGGTCGTGACCACGGTCACGCCCGTGGCGAAGCGGCCCATCACCTGGCGGAACGCCTTGGCGGCCTGCTCGACGGCGGCGGCCTTTGGCGTCAGCCGGGCCACTCCGGTCTGGGGTGGGAGCGTGGCCGCCGGAGGCTCGCGTTTGCGCGCGGGTCGCAGTGGCGGCATGAGCCCGGAGCTCGTGGTCGGGCGGGCCACCCGTGTGAGCCGTGCCACTCCCTCGCGATCGGTCACGGTGCTCACGATAGCCCTCCTGGTCAGGATCGTGGTCGGCTCCCGATAAGCCATCCTGGTCAGGAGCGTGGCCGGGTCTTCTCTGGATCGTAGAAGGGGAACCGCACCACCTGGGCGGGGATCCGCTTCTGAAGCCCGTCGAGCTTGCCGATCTCGACTTCGGTGCCCATCTCGGCGTACTGGACAGCCATCCGGCACAGGGCGATCGAGCGGGCCAGCGTCGGGCTGCGGGTACCGCTGGTCACCACACCCACGCGGCGGCGGCCTACGTACACCTCGTCCCCGTGGCCGGCGACCTCGTTGGTCGCGAGTTCGAGCCCGACCAATTGACGCTGCGGGTGCTCCTTGCGCTCGATCAGCGCCTTGCGCCCGATGAAGTCCTCCTCGCCCGCGAGCGCGACGGTGAAGCCGATGCCGGCCTCGAACGGGTCGACCTGGTCGTCGAACTCGTAGCC